>JABGTQ010000079.1 GCA_018647025.1 Nitrospina sp.
AGAAAAGACAGAACTTACTATAAGGCGTTAGTGGTAAAAAAAAGACTAAATAAAATGGGTTTTACTAATGAATCGATTGATGTTGTGTCTTTAGGTGTTCATGCTCGGCGAAGCTGGATTCTGTTTGAGAAAGCATTTTCGTCAGTGGATTTGGGTGTTATTGCCATTAAGCCTAAAGAATACGATCCATCCCGATGGTGGTTATTTAGTGCAGGTGTGCGAAATGTTATTTCCGAATCGATTGCCTATTTATACGCCCGATTTATTTTCAGTCCACCATCTAAATAAATTTCTAATTTTTAAAGCCATACTATGAAAATTATCGAAGTAATTGCAGATGCAATTTATATTGATAGCATAAAAAATATTGCGAAGAAAAATGACGCTTCTGACTATTGGGTTGTATCCAGTGAAGATGAAGAACGTAAAGTTGTTCGAATTTTGGTCAAACGAGAACAGCGACAAATAATTATGGACGCACTTCAGGAAATACTATCAAACAATCTTTCTGCTAGAGTTGTGGTTATTTCAGTAGAAGCTACCCTACCGCGCGAAGAAATATTAGAGAAAGAAGTGGAAAAAACTTCTGCAGCCGAAACTACACGCGAAGAGTTATATGACAGTATTGGTAAAAATGCGCGTTTAAATCGAACGTATCTACTATTAATTTTTTTATCAACTGTTGTGGTTGCTATCGGACTTTTAAAAGATAATGTAGCGGTAGTTATTGGTGCCATGGTTATTGCTCCTTTGCTTGGACCCAATCTAGCGATGGCTTTAGGAACAGCATTGGGTGACACAGACTTGATGTGGAAATCGTTTAAAACTGGGCTAGCAGGCATGAGCTTAGCGTTAGTCTTATCGATAATAATCGGTTTTTTATGGCCTATGAATGTTGAAAGCCAGGAACTTTTGGCACGAACATATGTTGGGCTTGACTCAGCTGTTTTAGCATTGGCTTCTGGAGCGGCGGCAGTATTATCTTTGACCTCTGGAATTCCAAGTGTTCTCGTAGGCGTTATGGTTGCAGTTGCTTTATTACCTCCAACAGCGACCCTTGGATTAATGTTGGGTGCGGGACAAACTGAATTAGCATACGGGGCAGCTTTTTTGTTGGCAGTTAATATTGTGGCCGTAAATCTTTCTGCTAAATTAGGGTTCTTGATTCAAGGTATTAAACCAAGAACTTGGTTAGAGAAACAAAAAGCTAAACAGTCAATGACGTCTTACATAATTATATGGGTAATGACATTAGCTACCCTTTTGGTTGTTATTTATTTTCATCCCGATTTTATAAAATAAAACTTTATAAAAGGTTTATTGATTAGTGAGAGGATAATTAATTTTAATGAAAGTATTATCTATCAATGTTGGATCCTTGCGAGAAATGCTGCGCAATGGAAAAAAAATTCAGACAGGAATCTTTAAAGAGTCGATAGAGGGTCAAATAGAAGTTAAACGGCTCGGATTAGAAGGGGATCAGCAAGCAAACAATAAGCTACATGGTGGAATATATAAGGCAATTTGTGTTTACGCTTCAGAGTACTATGATCTATGGAAAGAAGAATTAGCAAAACCTGATTTATCTTTCGGGGATTTTGGTGAAAACCTAACCACTATCGGATTATTGGAAGATGATATTTATCTAGGAGACCGACTACGTATTGGGACAGTTGAAGTAGTTGTGACTCAACCTAGGGAACCTTGTATTACTCTTGATGCACGACTGGGTATAAAAGATTTATCAGCACGTATCCGTAAATCTGGTCGGAGTGGATTTTATTTTTCAGTTGAAAAAGAGGGAGTGATAAAAAATGGCGACTCCATTGAGAATATAAGCCAGGAAAAAAACAAAGTATCGATATCAGATTTTAACCAAATAATTAACAGGAAACTTGAGATTGACGATATTATTGAGCGAGCATCTAAAATTTATGGCCTACCTCCAAAGCTAAAAAAGAAATTTTTAAAAATTTAAATTTGTTGAAAAGTTAGGTTTTAAATTTTTTTTAATTAAAATATCGTAAATCATTACGAGCTACTCTCCAATCAGATGCAGAAGAATATTACGCGTATGTGGTTGTATTCTATGTTCAAATAGATAAATATCCTGCCAAGTTCCAAGAGAAAGACTCCCTGAATTTACTGGTATTGAGATTTGAGTTTGTGTGAGGGCAGACCGGATATGCGCAGGCATATCATCTGGGCCTTCCGAGCTATGAAGGTAATTCGAATCACCTTCTGGTACCAGTTGTTGAAAAAAATTTGTTAGGTCATGCAATACGTCTGGATCTGCGTTTTCCTGGATGATAATCGATGCTGAGGTATGGGGGATAAAAACTGTTAATAGTCCTGTAGAAAATTTTTGTTGGGTCAACCATAATTTAATTTCATGAGTGATATTGTGGAGACCTTTTTTGCTCGTTGAAATAGAAAGTTTATGGTTGGCCTGCCGCACAAGAATATCCCTAAATGAATATAGATAGTTCGGAGCTGATGTTTAATATAAAAGCATAACTAACTCAAATTAATGTATATATTGTCATTAGATAATTAATAGAAGCAAACAATATCAAAACTAAATCTTTGAACAAATAGGAATTTTGATTACCATTTTAGATAATGGTCTAATACTGATAGTATATGCAAATCTAGTTTTATATAAAAAATACCAAAAGCTGAACGTGGTTCCTACTGTAATTAAAAATAGGAGACTAGTATGACCGTAACAACTGATAAGGAGATAAGCTTTCTCGAGAGTGTAAACCTTTCCTTTGATGAGGCTTTGGCTACTCTAAATATACCTAAGGGCATGGCCCAATATATCAAAGATGTAAATAACGTGTATCAGGTTAGATTTCCAGTGAAGATCAATGGTGAGATAGAAAACTTTGTTGGATGGAGATCAGTACATAGTGATCATCAGCTTCCTGCTAAGGGTGGAATTCGATTTGCTCCTAATGTTAATCAGGATGAGGTAGAAGCTTTAGCGGCACTTATGACCTATAAGTGTGCATTGGTTGATGTACCCTTTGGTGGATCCAAGGGTGGACTGCTGATTAATCCAAGAAAATATGACCGAGATGCGATGGAAAAAATTACGCGTCGATTTGCGTATGAATTAATTCAAAAAGATTATATTGGGTCAGGTGTTAACGTTCCCGCACCTGATATGGGTACAGGTCAAAGGGAAATGTCCTGGATTGTGAGTACTTATGCTGCTCATGGTCCCAAAGACACAAATTATCTTGGTTGCGTTACAGGTAAACCAGTTTCACAGGGTGGAATTCAGGGGCGTATCGAAGCGACAGGGCGTGGGGTAGTATTTGGGCTTCGCGAATTTTTTCGGCATCCTGAAGATGTTAAGAATGTAGGTTTGGAAGGAGATAGCTTGGAAGGAAAAGAAGTCATTGTTCAGGGTCTTGGTAACGTCGGATATCATACTGCAAAAATTCTTGAAAAAGAAGATGGTGCAAAGATTATTGGTATCTTGGAATGGGATGGTGCTGTTTACGATAAAAAGGGTCTGGATGTAGAAGAGGTATACAAGTACAAAATAGAAAATAAAGGTGGGATCAAAGGATTTTCCAAAGGAAAATATTTTGAAAACAGTGCGGAACTTTTGGAGAAAGAATGCGATATTCTTATTCCAGCAGCAAGAGAAGGGGTTATTAATCAAGATAATGCTAAACGCATTAAAACCAAAATCATTGCCGAGGCCGCGAATGGACCAGTGACATATCAAGCGGAAGCTATCCTCATTGAAAAGGGAGTTGTAATAATTCCAGATGTCTATCTTAATGCAGGCGGAGTTACTGTTTCATATTTTGAATGGATCAAAAACCTATCACACATTCGATTTGGCCGAATGGAAAGGCGATATCAAGAAAATCAAAATAATTTATTAATAAAAGCTATTGAACAATCGGGTAAAAAATTATCAGAAAAATTGATTTCGGAGATTGGCAAAGGTCCAAACGAGCTTGATTTAGTTAGGTCTGGGCTCGATGATACTATGCGGAACGCTTTCCAAGCAATTCGGGAACGTTACTGGAAAGAAAAGAAGATAAAGAGTTATCGAACTTCAGCAATGTCAATTTCTATAGAAAAAATTTATGACCGTTATAGGACAATGGGTGTCTATCCGTAATAATTGATACAGGTATTGTAAGTGTCATTGGATTTAGTGGTATATTAGATTCCGATTTCCTCTCAGATAATTCCAAAAAAAAATTAGATATGTCTGATTCTCAAGAAAACGCACAATCAAAATATGAAAAAAGTGGTGTTTCAAGCCGCGGAGCCGAAGATGCACTTTCAGGTCTACTAGAACACGTACTCCCCACTAGAAAATATAGTGAACATTTTCCGTTGGCTGCTGATATAGGTTACTTTGCAAATGTAATAGATATTGGTGATGGTAAAGGCATCGCTTTCGGTACTGATGGTGTTGGGACAAAGATTATCATAGCCGAACTTATGGATCGGTATGACACAATTGGTATTGACTGCGTGGCTATGAATGTTAATGATCTTATTTGCGTTGGCGCTAGACCAGTTAGTATGGTTGACTATATTGGTTGTTCTTTTACCGACACACGAATCTTTTCAGAAATTGGAAAGGGGCTTGCCGAGGGTGCTAGGCACGGAGAGATCAGTATTTCTGGTGGTGAAATTTCGCAAATTAAAGAAATTATCAATGGAGTGGATCTCATCGGTGCATGCATAGGGCACGTTTCGATCGATAAGGTTAATACAGGAAAAGATATCCAGCCGGGTAATATAATTATCGGGCTTGCTTCAAGTGGAGTACACTCAAACGGACTGACTCTTGCTAGAAAAATTTTACTTGGTGAAACGCGCGAAGAACAAGAAAAGAATGTCAATAAGTTTGAAGAGCGGTTAGGGCGTACCCTTGGTGAGGAATTATTGGAACCTACTCGTATCTATGTGAAACCAATTATGGAAATGCTTGAGGCAGACATTAGCCTTAAAGCAATGGTTCATATAACAAGCGGAGGCTACAGTAATCTCAACCGTGTGGAAAATGATAACATTCGATTCGTTATTGATCAGCCTCCAGAGGTCCCAGAGGTGTTCAAGCTTATTCAGGAGAGAGGTGAAGTTTCTGATGCAGAGATGTATGAAGTATTCAACATGGGAACCGGGTTTATTGTTGTGGTGAATGGAAAGGAAGAAGTCAAAAAAATATCAGCAATTTGCAAAAAATATAACATTGTCTCTCAAATCATTGGATGTGTCGAATTGTGTAAGGAAAAAGAAGTTACCCTCCCAGAATTTAACCTGCTAGGCCGGGGACAAAAAATCACAAAATTCAAATAGCCTACGAACGGTTCTCTTATCAAATAAATATTGTAAGACATACAAGAGGTTAAAAATTTTCTTGTATTGATAAGATATTGTTTTAGAAAAATTTCGCACAGAAAACTAAAAAAACTGCAATGGGAGTAATATAGCGGATAAGAAATCCCCAGGTATTTCTCCAGCGAAATTTTGCCTCGTTTTTTTCAATTTCTTCTTCAGCAGATTTTGTACCCCATATCCAACCTACGAAAATTGCAGTTAGCATTCCCCCTAATGGTAATAAGTAGTTCGAAGCAAAGTTGTCGACATGGTCAAAAAAAGTCATATCAAATACTTTAACATCGGAGAGCACTCCAAAAGACAAGCCAGAGGGTACTCCAAAAGAAAATATAATTGTTGAGGTAATAAGAACAGCTTTTTTTCTACTCCACTTTCTTTGGTCAATAAAATAGGCTACGACCACTTCCAAAAGCGATATTCCCGATGTGATAGCTGCAATGGCAAGTAGAGCAAAAAAAATAATTGAAACTAGGTTACCAAATGGAATACTCACGAAAACAGTTGGCAATACACTAAACACGAGACTAGGTCCTTCTGTTGGCTGGAGTCCCATGGCAAATACAGCTGGGAAAATTACCATACCGACCAATAATGCGATCATGGTGTCAAAAATAACCACGTATACCGTTGCAGAAGCTAAGTTCTCACGTTCTGGGAGATAACTTCCATAAGTGAGCATGCAGCCCATGCCAAGACTGAGTGAAAAAAAAGCTTGCCCCAATGCGATCAAAATTGTTTGGGGCCCGACTTTACTAAAGTCAGGTTTTAGGTAAAACTCAACACCGGCCATTGCACCTGGGAGTGTTAAGGCACGAAACATAAGAAGAATAAGAATAATGACAAGAGTTGGCATCAGGATTTTACAGGCCCTCTCAATTCCACCTTGGATACCTCGCAAAACAATGCCGACGCAAATACCCATGAAAAGAGCCTGATAAACTAAAACTTCCCATGTGTTAGAAATAAAGGAACCAAAAAACTGACCTGCTTCTTTTGGAGAAGAGAAATTGCTTATTGTGTGGGTAAATGCTTTAACAACATAAGCTAGTGTCCATCCTCCTACTACCGCGTAAAAAGAAAGAATAAAAAATCCAGCCAGAACTCCCATATATCCGATTTTGACCCAATGGGTTCCAGATTTTAATGACTGAAATGCACCGACTGGATTGAGGCTTGTTTTTCGTCCGATGGTAAATTCGGCTAGCATGATGGGAAGTCCTATCGCTATGGTGCAGAGGATATAAATTAAAACAAAAGCACCACCACCATTTTGGCCTACTATATATGGGAATTTCCATATATTGCCGAGTCCTACCGCAGAACCTGACGCGGCTAAAATAAAACCTAGCCGTGTATTCCATAATCCACGTGAGTTTTTATGATTACTTCTTACCATTGAAAATAAAAGATGGAAGCGAAGAATGACACGGTATCATAAAATTAATGTAAAATAATTTAGAGTATTATCAATGCAAAAATTATATTTTCATACCGTCTAAAGACTTTGGAATGACTGATGATAACAAATGATTCTAAAATCATAACTACAATCCCTGACCTATCAGGTATTTATATCATGAAGGATGGTCGGGGGGAAATTCTTTACATTGGTAAGGCAAAATCATTGAAAACACGGGTCCGTTCATATTTTCAAAAATCTCGCAACATGCCCGCTAGAACAAAAATTTTCACTGACAAGGTTAAAGATATTAAATTTTTAACCACCAAAACAGAAGCTGAGGCATTAATTCTTGAAAGTAACTTTATCAAAAAGCATCAGCCTAGATATAATGTCTTACTTAAAGATGATAAGCATTACCCATATCTCAGGCTGACAACGCACGAACAATTCCCAAGGCTGGAAGTGGTTCGTCGAGTAAAAAAGGACAGTGCCTCCTATTTTGGCCCTTACACTATGGTCAAAGAAATACGCCAAACTCTTCGGTTAATATATAAGATATTTCCACTTAGGCAAAGTAAGGATCGTTTAGATGGTACGGCAATAAGAAGGCCATGCTTAAACTACCAAATGGGTAGATGTTTAGCTCCCTGTGCAGGTTATCCTTCAGAGGTGGAATATAATCAAATTGTTCAAGATGTAGTACTTTTTTTAAAAGGTAAAAATAATGAACTAGTAAAAAGTTTAGAAAAGAAAATGAAGTCGGCATCGAATAAATTAAAGTATGAAGAAGCGGGAATTTATAGAGATAAAATACTAGCGGTAAAAGCAGTTTTGGATAAACAAAAAATCATATCCACCTCTCTCGATGACCAGGATATTCTCGGCTACTGTCGTGGAGAAAAGCAGATAATATTTCAGATTCTTGTTATTCGAAGTGGAAAAATGGTGGGTGAAAAAGTATATAAAATAAAAAATTTGATTGATGCGGATGATAATGAAATCTTATCAGCATTTCTTAAACAGCATTACCTTGATCAAATTCTTCTTCCAAAAGAAATTATTTTACCACATCCAATAGATGATCTTCCTCTGATATTAGATTGGTTATCGAAAAAAAAGCAAAGCCGTGTTTATATAGAGATCCCATCAAAAGGAAAAAAGAAAGATCTTGTGCGAATGGCTGAAGAGAATGCCAACTTTGCATTAAGGGCAGAGTTACAAAAAGATGAGCTCAGTCTTCGAAGTCTCGAAGAACTTCAGGAAACACTAGGCCTAAAATATTTTCCAGAAGTAATTGAAGGATTTGATATATCGAATATTTCAGGGAAACACGCGGTGGGTTCGGTTGTGGTGTTTAAAAATGGAGCCGCGGAAAATTCAAAATACCGGCGATATAAAATAGCTAGTGTCAAAGGCATTGATGATTATGCTATGTTGCAAGAAGTAATTAATAGGCGGTATAGTCGTCTTATTCGAGAACAAAAAAAACTCCCAAATCTTATTTTAATTGACGGTGGTCTGGGACACCTATCCAGTGCTGAAAAAGTAATACGCGAATTGGATCTTTTGGGAAAAATTGATTTAGCCTGCATCGCTAAAGGAAAATTTCGTAATGCTGTTGAAACTGATGAGATATTATTGCCTGGTAAAAAACAGCCAATTTATTTTCAAGAAAATTCTCCCTCTAGATTTTTATTACAGCGTATTCGAGACGAATCCCATCGATTCGCAATATCATATCACCGGAAACTACGCAGCAAGAGTTCTCTAGATTCTTCGCTAGAGTTGATTTCAGGAATAGGTAAAAAAAGACGTTTATTGCTACTAAAAAAATTTGGTAGTCTTGATGCTATACGCAGAGCTTCAGCGATTCAGTTGGAAGCTTTGCCAGGAATTACAGAAAATCTAGCCAGAAAAATAATAAGCACTTTGGGACCCGGTGAGGTCAAAAATAACTAAGATTTAAAACTCCAAATGACGATACTATAGTTAGTAAAATTTGATTTACCATAGGGCGAAAGCTATTTAAGTCTAATTAGCAATTAATTGTTATTAATATTTAGAGTGGATATCTATAAATGAAAAAAAAGAAAGAAAAGATTAATCACCTGTTAAAACCACGATTGTTTACGGTAATTCTAGGGCTTATATTTTCTATTGGTTCGCCACAGTTAATGTATGCTAAAAATGGGATTAGGCCTCAATTAATTGAGGAGGCCAAAATTCTGTTTGATAGAGAAAAACAGTTATTGAAAGCCCGTATAAATGTTGACTGGGATAAGCAGCATAGTCTTCAGCATCCAGATTTTAGAAAAAAAATCTCTGTGGAAGAACTACAATATTTTGAAGGATTTGTGGGCTCAGATTATAGAGAAAAGACAAAACAAAATTCACATATCTCAGGTTCTTTTGTTCCTAGTTTAGATTATATAAAAAAAAATCAATACAAAAAGGATCCTTTGGGCTTTCCTGTGAAAAGAAGATATAAGTGGAGCAATGATTCCTATTTAACAATAAAATCCTACTCCTTAGAAAAAATTTCTATAAGCAAGGATGGAAAATACGCTAAGGTAAATATGATGCTAAAAGGCAGACAGAGATTAAACCCGGCTATAGTAAGGGCCGATATAGAGTTTGCTGCACAATATCCGAAGACTGATTATTGGGAAAAAATAAATGGGAACTGGGTAATCACATTATTATCCACACCAGTTAACACGAGCGGAACAGGAATTCTCAAGTTTTTAGTTCCAAATAATAAAAAGAGTTGGGGCAAAACAGAATTCGTGGATCTAAACCCCGCAGACCTCAAGCTTCCGTAACATAGAGCGTCGTAAGATTTTATTAAGGTTTTTTATGAGTATCAATTTCCGACCCATAAACCTTGGTTTGATGATAAAATTCGCGAAATTGGTAAAATTTTTAAATATGAATTACTAAGCACCAAGAAAACGAAACAAAGATGGCTTTAAAGAGTCCATTGAGCGACACTGATGCGATGGGTATAACTTTTTAGGTAGATCGTCTCCAGATATCCTTGGTAGTAGAAGTGCTATCAAGGATAAAGTTGTGCGCAACAATGACATTTCCCGCAACAACCAACGTAATAGTAAATTAACACATGTATCCTGTTTTCTGATGAGGAACCCAGAGGACTTGACGGGTGAATGTCAGTAAAATTTAAGAAAAATAATACCCCCGCTAGGATAATTATACTGATTCATCTTGTGGGGAAACTGTACAGCATGGATCCAATTCACAAGCGAAACAGATTAATTATCGAATATGAGGTTCTTACTCTGGAAACGAAACATAAGGGTAGGAAATTAGATAATTTTTTTAAACAGTCAAAAACCGTCTGATCAAAGCTACTTTTTAATGTCGGTAAGCTTTTGTTCCAAACGGCGAACAAGTTCCTGATAATTGTTTTTAGAAATTATTTTATAAAGTTTAGACCGTAAATTGTTTCTCATGCTTATTCCATCTAGAGCAACATCAACGACTTGCCATTGATTACTATATTTGTATAAGTGGAAATCGATATTAATTTCTCCCTCTTTTTCATGAACCACTGAAAGTGGAACATTAGCTTTTAATTCATTAATATTGGTTTGACCATAAATCAACTTGAAGGTGGAAAAAAATTTTCCGGAGTTGGGGAAGGCTTCTTTTATAAACATGCGGCTAAGAAGGTCGATAAATTTTTTTTGTTCCGTTAAAGAGAGTTTTTTCCAGTATTTTCCCAGGGCCTTACGACATATTTCCCTAATGTTTAAACGGCCAAGCGCATTGTAAGAAAGTAAGTCGTTTTTTTTAATTTCCTCAGGGGATAATTGTATTCCTGTTTCTAAACTGCTAATAGAATTTATTAGTAATTCCACTGTGCCCCGAGGAGAAACTTCTTCAGCAATTACCGATGACGATCCAAATAAAGATAAAATAAAAATCACTAAAAAAAACAGATTATTGTGAGAGTTCATAGTTGTGATAAATTAGTAGCTTGAATGTAGAAGTAGTTAATACAAAAATTTCTCAATACAAGAGTATAGACTTTTTATCTCAAACTAAAAAAATAATATTTTTCACATGAGTCCGGTTTTGTCAAGTAAGGGGTTTATTTTTTCGATACTTTTTGTAGGTTTAGTAGGCCAGGAAACGGAGTTAATTAAAAAAATAGATCATAGATATAGCTCGGCCAAATCTATATATGACTTAAATATCTTAGAGAAATTGGTTAAGAGGTCTTTAAAAATATTCCCAGAGTCGGATAAG
>JABGTQ010000080.1 GCA_018647025.1 Nitrospina sp.
CTCGAGCAGGGTAAACCCCAAACAACCAGTTTTTTTCTTACAACCTAGAGGTTTTATCATTTCCAACTAACAATATCTTTATTGTTATTCTCACCACCTTCCACGCTGTCAGCTCCGAAGGAAACCAGGTCATAATCCCCATGTTCTCCTGGAGAAGTGTATGTATAGTTATTTCCCCATGGATCTTTTGGGACCTCTTTTTTAAGATATGACGCAATTTTTTCAAGCCCTTCATCAGTAGTAGGGTATTTATGATTTTCAAGGCGGTATAAATCTAGAGCTTGGCCAAGCAATTCAATTTGAGCTTGAGCATCTTGTTGCATTGCCTTATCTACATGACCAAAAAACTTAGGGACAACTAAAGCCGCAAGGAGCCCAATGATAACCATGACAACTAGCAACTCAATTAAGGTGAATCCCGATTGCGAATATTTTTTAATTCTTAAATTGGTTGGATATTTATTCATTCAAGCCTAGTCCTTCCATTTAATTTATATTTTTTAACTAAAAGTTAATTTCATTAATACTAAAGATTGCCAGCAGCATAGAGATAACGATAAAACCAATTACTAGCGCCATGCTAAGAATCATAAACGGTTCGATGAGCGATATAAGCTGTTTGATGGAACGCTCAACTTCACGGTCATAAGTGTCTGCAACTTTGGTTAGCATTTCATTAAGTGTCCCAGTTTCTTCTCCAATCTTTATCATATGAATAGCAAGAGGTGGAAAGACTCCTGCTTGCTGAAGTGGTTGAGAAAGACCATTTCCTTCTTTAAGGCCTTTGTGTAGTTTGTTCATAGTTGCCGCTATCACGCGGTTGCTTAAAATTGCTTGCGTTATATTTAAAGCTCCTAGAATCGCTACGCCGCTGGTTAATAAGGTGGCCATAGTTCTGCTAAAACGAGAAATCTCTATTTTTTGAGCTAAGGAACCAAATAGGGGTAGTCTTAACACGATACCATCCCAGTGCATTTTCCCCTTTTCCTCTCTAAGATAAAAAATAAAGCCTGCTACAAATAGTGTGAATACTATGATGATAGCCAACCAGTGATTTATTATAGAAGAGCTTAGGAATAACATTATTTTTGTTGGCAGAGGCAAGGCTGAGCCTAGCTCGTCAAATAACTTAGAAAATCTCGGGATTACTACCGTAAAAAGAATCAATATAGCAAAACCTCCTACAGAACTTAGTATTGCTGGGTAGATCATGGCAGATTTTATGTTTGCTTTTAGTTCCTCACTTTTTTCAAGAAAACTAGCAACACTATTAAGAGAAGATGCCAGCGTCCCACCGGTTTCACCAGCTCGAATCATATTTATATATAACTTTGAAAATACTTTTGGAAAATCTGCAAGGGCATCAGCAAACGAACTTCCAGCATGAACTTTTTTGTGGACTTCTATAAGAACTTCTTTAGCTTGTGGTTTTTCTGCAAGGTCAACAAGAATAGAGAGTGATTTGTCAAGTGTGATCCTTGAATCCACAAGCGTTGCAAGTTGTTGAGTAATAGAGACCAAATCTTTTTGGGATATTTTGTTTCGTAGTCCGCTTATTAGAAGTGGGCTCTTAATAGATAATTTTTTATTTAACTGACTCGTTATCTGGATGGGTAAATAATTAAGCCTTCGCAATTGAGTAACCGCATTTTGATAGTTTTTTGCCTCGAGATTACCTTCAATAGGTTTTCCTAGTCGATCTGTTGCTTTGTAGTAAAATGTATTCATAATTTTAGTGCCACTACTTGTACAAGTTTTCAACGGACAATTTATTTGGGCTATTACGATTAAGTCAGTTCGTTAACTGTAACCCTTAATACCTCTTCTACGGTGGTGATTCCTTCAGATACTTTCTTCCACCCATCCTCGCGTAAAGTAGCCATACCTTTTTTGCGCGCTGACTCTCGAATTAATTGCGAAGTTGCTTTAGTCAATATAAGTTGGCGTACTGGATCATCGATAACTAACAACTCATAAATCCCCGATCGACCACGAAAGCCAGTATTGTTGCATTCTTTGCAACCTTTTCCATGGAAAGCCTTAAGGTTATCTTGGCCAGGATTATCAATTTTTACTTTCAGTGCTGGTGAAATTTTGACAGGTTCTATGCAAGTTCTACAGATTACTCGAACTAGACGCTGAGCCAGAACACCGATAAGTGCGGAAGAGATAAGGTAGTTTTCTACACCCATATCTAGCAGACGTGTAATAGCGCCAGCCGCATCATTTGTATGAACGGTGCTAAAAACAAGATGTCCAGTCAGAGCTGCCTGAATAGCAACATCTGCAGTTGGTGCATCCCGTATTTCACCAACCATAATGACATCTGGATCTTGTCGAACAATCGAACGCAAACCACTGGCAAAATCGAGTCCTATTTGCGGCTTAACATGGATCTGATTGATTCCTCTTATTTGATATTCCACCGGATCTTCGATAGTAATTATTTTTTTATCAGGAGTATTTATGTTTTGTAAGGCTCCATAAAGAGTGGTTGTTTTTCCACTACCAGTGGGGCCGGTGACCAGTATTTTCCCATATGGTTTTTGAATTAATTTGTGAAATTTTTCAAGCTCCTGCTTTGGGAATCCCATTTTTTCTAAATCAACATTCAGATTGCCACGATCTAGAATACGTATGACTACACTTTCTCCGTATAGTGTGGGTAGAGTAGAGACACGCATATCAATATCTTTTCCGTGCACCTTTAATTTTATGCGTCCATCTTGAGGAAGGCGGCGTTCTGAGATATCCAGTTCTGCCATGATCTTGATTCTTGTGCAAAGAGCGGAGTTTAATCTTTTAGGTGGTGCTTCAAAATTATGTAAAA
>JABGTQ010000081.1 GCA_018647025.1 Nitrospina sp.
TCCTGTGCTTACATGGGTTGAAAGAAAACAAAGTGCCATTATGCAGGATAGAGTTGGAGCCAACCGAGCCGATATAATGGGATTCACAGCCTTAGGTCTATTTCATGCTATAGCAGATGCTATTAAAATGTTTACTAAGGAAGATTTTATACCCCAAGGAGCAAATCGTTTTCTCCATACCCTTAGTCCAATCATTGCAGTCATCCCTGCTATACTTACCTTTGCGGTTGTTCCCTTTGGTGGCCAATATGAGCTCTGGGGAACCCAAGTTAACCTTGTTATCTCTGACTTAGACGTTGGGTTGTTGTTTGTTTTCGCTATCGCATCAATAGCAACTTATGGATATGTAATTTCTGGTTGGGCTTCAAATAGTAACTGGTCTCTTCTGGGTTCAATGCGAACAGCCTCTCAAATGATTTCTTATGAGGTAACGATGGGGTTGACCATTATAGGCGTGCTTATGGTTTATGGATCAATGAAGTTAACCGAAATCGGTGCGGCTCAAGAAGATTTTTTGAGTTGGGGGTTTTTCATGCAACCTCTAGGTTTTTTTATGTTTCTTACTGCGTCAATTGCCGAAAATAAACGTATTCCTTTTGATGCACCTGAAGCAGAATCTGAATTAGTTGCTGGTTATTTTACAGAGTATAGCGGACTTAAATTTGGCATGTTTTTTATGTCCGAGTTTATTGAAATGGTGACGATTGGAGCCATTGTTACAGTTTTATTTTTTGGGGCGTGGCATATACCATTTTTACCGTCAGCCACCCTCCTCTCCTGGCTTGACTTTCTAGGAACAAACTGGGCAAACCTTGTTCTTATGCTTATTCATATAGGCGTATTTTTTTTCAAAGTAATTTTCTTTATCTGGTTTCAAATGACTATTCGTTGGACTCTTCCAAGGTTTCGTTATGATCAGATCATGAAACTTGGGTGGAAAATTCTTTTGCCGCTTTCACTAGCAAACATTCTTATTACTGGAATTATAATTCTAGCAATCAATTGATTGGGAGTATAAAACGTGGCTTATTTTGTTGATCGTACCGTAAAAATGACATGGTGGGAACGCTCTTACCTACCTGAAATTATAAAGGGAATGTTAATAACGTCTCGCCATTTTTTTGTGAATTTATTTGGTTTTGTGCCATTTTTTTTAGGCCAAAAAAAAGAACGTGAAATTTTCACCGTCTACTACCCTGAAGAAATGGCTCCTATTCCAATAGCTTATCGTGGTCGACCTGTTCTTGCGATTAATGAAGATAATCTTCCTAATTGCGTAGCCTGTGGATTATGTGAAGCCGCTTGTCCTGCTTACTGTATTGATATTGTCCCTGGAGAAAACACAGGTAAACAAAATCAAGTAGAACGGTGGCCCAAAGAATTCACTATCGATTATGCAGTATGTATTTTCTGCGGAAACTGCGAAGAAGCTTGCCCAGAAGAAGCTATTTTCATGAGCGCTGATTATGAAATACCTATGCTCGATCGCAAAAAAATGAAATTTAACCTTGAGCAGCTTTCAGTACCAATAGAAAAACTTAAGGACCGGGTCGAATTCACCAGAAAAATGTACGGAAAATGGAACTATTAATTTTTTATCCTCTTGCAGGAATATGCATCTTATTTGCTCTTGGGGTAGTTATAAATAATAGCCCGATTAGTTCGGCTATCTCACTAATTGCTATGATGCTTTGTCTAGCTGGTGTATTTATCCTTCAACAAGCACATTTTATCGCCATTTTGCAGATTATTATTTACGCTGGCGCCATCATGGTTTTATTCATGTTTGTTATCATGCTCCTCAACTTAAAAGGTAAAGGTGAAGATGACAAATGGCAAAGTAGAGATAGGAATGTTCTATTAAATGTTCTAAGCGGGCTTTTAGCTGCAGGTATTTTGTATAAATTAATATCTATTATCAATGAGGCTAAATTTAACTCCCCTGCCCTGACCTCTGAAAATTTTGGAACCGTCAGAGAAGTGGGAACAATTTTATTTACTGAGTTTGTTTTACCTTTTGAAGTTGCCTCTATACTTTTGTTAGTTGCCATGATTGGAGCAGTAGTCTTAGCTAAAAGTAAGGTCGATTAAAAATGAATATAGAAACGGTACCTTTAACTCATTATCTATTTTTAAGTGCCACTTTGTTTGTCATAGGTGTAACTGGCGTTCTAGTGAAAAGAAACGCAATTGTCGTTTTCATGTCAATTGAGATTATGCTCAATGCTGTTAATATTTCCCTGATCGCTTTTGACCGATATCTGAATCTTCATGACGGACAGATTTTTAGTTTCATGGTCATGTGCGTTGCGGCAGCTGAGGTATCTGTTGGGCTTGCGATCATTATCTCCCTATTCCGAAATAAGCCTACGACGAATCTGGATGACTTCAACATCATGAAATCTTAAGAGGAAGTTTATGTTACTCAAATTAACTGCTTTGATCCCTCTATACCCGCTGATTGGCTGTCTCATTAACGGTTTTTTTGGTTTGCGTATTGGGAAAAATACAGTGGGTCTTGTTGCAGCCGGATCTGTTGGCTTATCATTCTTGACCACTCTTATTGTATTTTTTGGTCTTGTTATGACTCCTGCTGAGGAACGTGTTTTCGAACAAGTCCTTTTTACCTGGTTTGCAGCTGGTGACTTCACAGCAGAATTTGGGTTTCAAGTAGATCCTTTATCAATGACGATGATGCTCTTTGTAACGGGAGTTGGATTTCTCATTCATGTTTACTCTATTGGTTATATGCATGAAGAATACAGTTTCTATCGATTTTTTACTTACATGAACTTATTCATGTTCTCGATGCTGCTATTGATCATGGGAAATAATTTTCTTTTGATGTTTATAGGCTGGGAAGGTGTTGGTTGCTGTTCGTATTTTTTAATTGGTTACTACTTTGAGAAAAAATCTGCATGTGATGCTGGGACAAAGGCATTTGTTATGAATCGCGTCGGCGATTTTGCCTTCCTACTCGCGGTGATGTACATATTTAATATTTTTGGTTCCATCGATTTTACAACTGTATTCCATGCAGCTCCTGAAAAACTTATTTATAATAGTGAAGCCGTAACTACCATAACGATGCTTCTATTTATTGGTGCCTGTGGCAAGTCTGCCCAAATTCCTCTTTATACTTGGTTGCCAGACGCTATGGAGGGTCCAACTCCTGTGTCTGCTCTAATTCACGCAGCAACTATGGTTACGGCAGGTGTGTATATGGTCGTTCGATGTAATGCAATTTTTGCTTTAGCCCCTATTACAATGTCAACAGTCGCTTTTGTTGGTGCTGGAACAGCGATATTTGCCGCTACCATAGGAATGGCACAGTATGATATTAAACGCGTACTCGCATACTCGACAGTAAGTCAAATCGGTTACATGTTTATGGCTGTTGGAGTCGGTGCCTATACTGCAGCTATCTTTCATATGGTTACTCATGCATTTTTTAAAGCCTGTTTATTTCTGGGGTCAGGAAGTGTTATTCATGGCCTTCATGGCGAACAGGACATGAGAAAAATGGGTGCATTAAAGAATCACATGCCTATAACATTTGTGACCTTTTTTATTTCCACTCTTGCTATTGCAGGGATTTTTCCTTTATCTGGATTTTTTAGTAAGGACGAAATTCTTTATCACGCTTTAATGGATGGAAATGTGATTCTGTGGGGAATGGGAATTACTGGGGCATTGCTCACAGCTTTTTATATGTTCCGCCTTGTTTTTATGACATTCTTCGGTGAATCGAGAATAGATCCTCATGTACACCCACACGAATCTCCAAAAATTATGACAATGCCATTGGTTATTTTAGCAGGACTTGCTTTCTTTGGAGGTATATTGGGGATCCCTATTTTTCACGGTTGGCATATTCTTCACAACTGGCTTGAACCTGTATTTCATTTTGACTTAGCATCCGCACTCGAGCACTCAGCACATATGCTTCATGAGCAAGGAAAACATGCTCCCTCTTGGTCTCATCTATTAGCGACTGAAGAAGGTCATAATATATGGATAGAGATCGCATTAATGCTCCTATCTTTGAGCATAGCGGTTGCCGGAATTTTTGCTGCCTATATGTGCTACATCAAGAAACCTCATCTTCCAGATTCACTGACTAAGGGCCAATGGGGATACGATTTAGTAAAAAACAAATACGAAGTGGATGAGTTGTACGATGATTATATTGTTAAACCAACGGTGGAAGCCTCCCATCTCCTTTGGAAAGAATGTGATGCCAAAGGAATAGACGGAACTGTTAATGGCACAGCCAAAATCCTAGGGTGGATTAGTAAACAAGCGCAAAGCTTCCAATCTGGTTTTGTCCGGAATTACGCTTTATTTATGGTTGTTGGCTTTATCGGATTATTGATTTTCTCAATCTAGAAATTAAATATGTATCTAACATTTTTGACATTTTTACCTTTATTGGGTGCGATCCTTTTAACTTTGATTCCTCGGGATGAAGTAGGAGCTATTAAACAGACCGCTCTCGCCTTCGCAGTCACCGACTTCGTTTTATCAGTTTTTCTATGGACAAATTTTGATTTAACAACCCATGAAATGCAATTTGAATACAGTGTTCCTTGGATCACATCATGGGGAATAAATTATCACGTAGGATTGGACGGCATTTCTCTACTTCTCTATGTAATGACAACATTTCTTACTATGATTTCGATCATAGCATCTTGGGGAGTAACAAAATATATACGCGAGTATATGATAGCGTTTTTGGCTTTATCTACTGGTATGCTAGGAGTATTTATCTCGCTTGATATGTTTCTTTTCTATTTTTTCTGGGAATTTCAACTAGTCCCAATGTATATCATCATTGGTGTATGGGGCGGACCTCGTAGAGTATACGCTGCAGTTAAGTTTTTTCTTTATACCGCTGTAGGCTCGCTCCTAATGCTGGTTGCTATTATATGGATTTATAAGGCCATTGAAGAACAGACGGGTGTTGCTACTACCGATTTAATATTTATAACCGAAAACTTGGAATTACCATTAGCTCCTCAAAAATGGCTTTTCTTGGCATTTTTCCTTGCTTTTGCTATTAAAGTACCGATGTTTCCATTTCACACATGGCTGCCAGACGCACATGTTCAGGCGCCCACCGCCGGATCGGTAATTTTAGCTGGAGTTCTTTTAAAAATGGGAACATATGGATTTCTCCGGTTTAACCTACCCTTATTTCCACATGCCAGTTATGAATTCATGCCAATGATCGCGTGGTTATCTATTATTGGTATCGTTTATGGTGCGCTAGTATCTTTGGTTCAGGAAGACTTGAAAAAACTTGTTGCCTACTCCTCTGTAAGTCACTTAGGTTTTGTTATGATTGGTATTTTTGCACTTAATCATTACGGTATCCAAGGTGCCTTAATACAAAATATAAACCACGGTATTAGTACAGGAGCCTTATTCCTTCTAGTCGGAATGATATATGACCGCAGACATACTCGAGAAATAAAGGAGTTTGGTGGTTTAGCAAAGGTAATGCCAAAGTACACTGTTTGTTTTATGATAATCGCACTATCTTCTATAGGACTACCTGGAATGAATGGCTTTGTCGGTGAGTTTCTTATTCTATTAGGAGTTTTCCAAAATAGTGGTATGTGGGCAGCTTGTGCTACTAGCGGCGTAATTTTCGCAGCATGTTACATTTTATGGATGTTTCAGCGTGTAATGTTCCAGAAACTAGATAATCCTAAAAACGAAAATTTACCTGACATGAATACTCGGGAATTGATAACTATTATTCCCTTAATTGTCCTTGTATTCTGGATTGGACTCTATCCTAAGCCATTTATGAAAACTTTCGATGCAACAGTCGAGCATTTATTAGTCAAAGTAAACCCTGATAATTTTAGACCAGTTAAACCAGGATCTAGCCACTCTAAGCACGCTAAATTGATTAAGATAGAGGATATTGCAAGGCTTAATCACCAATAAGACTGAAAAAAAATAGTAATTTAAGGAATAAATAAATTGGAACCGATTTCCGCACCACCTATTGATCTCATTAGCCTTGCACCAGTACTTGTATTAGCCGTATTTGGCATGATGGTACTTATCACAGACTTATTCATAGGAAAAGATAAATCAGTTCTAGTGTTTATCAGTTTAACCGGTCTGTTAATGACAACCATAAGCTCATTAGCTAAGTACAACTTACCTGTTTATTCGTTCAATGGAGCTTACGTAGTTGACCATCTCTCGGTCTTTTTTACTTTCATATTTTGCATCAGCTCAGCTTTGGCGATCTTAATTTCAGTAGACTATAATAAACGCGAAGGAATTAATGTTGGAGAATATTATAGTCTTATTCTGTTCTGTACGTTAGGTATGGTCCTTCTTGCTTCTTCAACCGACATGATTATGATTTTTTTAGGAATAGAAATCATATCTATTTCTCTCTATATTCTGGCTGGAATTCAACGTAAAAACACGAAGTCTAACGAAGCTGCACTTAAATACTTTTTATTAGGAGCATTTGCAACGGGCTTTCTACTTTATGGGATGACTTTAATATATGGCTCTACTGGTACGACTAAACTGGCCATTATAGCAAAGGTCATAGGTGAAAATAAAATTCTTTCAGAACCTCTCATGTTAATGGGGGTGGTTCTTTTAATAATTGGATTTGGGTTTAAAGTTGCTGCAGTACCTTTTCATATGTGGGCTCCTGACGTCTACCAAGGTGCTCCAACTCCTGTTACGGCATTCATGGCGGTCGGACCTAAAGCCGCAAGCCTTGCTGCTTTCTACAGAATTATGTCTGAAACAATGCCAGAGCTTTCTTATTCTTGGGAAACTTTACTATGTGTGGTATCTGTCCTAAGTATGTTTATAGGTAATTTAGGTGCCATTATGCAAAGTAACATCAAGCGCCTTCTCGCCTTCTCCAGTGTTTCGCATGTTGGATATCTGCTCATTGCCATTATTGCAAAAAATTCGCTGAGCTCATCAAGTTTAATGTTTTACATGTTGGCCTATGCTTTTATGGTGTTCGGTACATTTGGCATTGTAATTTTACTTGGTCGTAAAGGCGAAGAAAACCTTGAGTTAGAAAACTATTCTGGCCTTGCCTATAAACACCCAGTAATCGCTCTAACTATGACGATATTTCTTCTATCCCTTGGTGGGTTACCACCTCTAGCTGGGTTCGTCGCAAAGTTTTTTATCTTTAGTGCCGCACTCAAAGAAGGTTACGTTATTCTTGTTATTATAGCTGTTCTTAATAGCGCTATTTCGTTTTACTACTACTTGAGAGTAATTGTATTTATGTATATGAAAGAACCTATAAAGGAGTTTCATATCAGTTTGACACCAATGACCTTGCTAGTAATTGCCATATCAGCCTTTGGTACAGTTCAGTTAGGAATTTTTCCAGATCCTATTATCGCATTAGCCCAGGCCAATTAAAAAAATTAGTCCAGACTCAACAAATTATCTCTTAAATTCAGATTATTGAGTAAGAAGCAATTTAAGCGAGTATAATCGATAACATAACTTAACCTATTATAACTGGACCGGTAGTTAACTATGAAGATGCATCACCTAAATGAAGATGAAGTAAAAGAAATCATGGAAAAAGTTCAAGTTGCAATTAAAGAACAAGAACTTGCGCCCGATAAAATCGAAGAAATATTCAAACTATCTAAAGTTGCATCAGAAGGATTTTTAAAAAGTAAATCCAATGAAATGCAAGCTAAGCAAGTCAATTTTGAAATCGATGAATCAAAAGGTATTCGTTTCTTTGACCCATTTAACTTTTTCACTCAAGGGATATATAAAGATATGGATGGGTGGTCAGTTTGGACCACAGATAATTTAAAAGAACCGTGGTCTGAGTAGATTCAACTTGCTAAAAACCTGTTCTTGTCTCTCTTTTGAATCTTAAATAAAAAACCCGTCTGGTTGAATTCCAGACGGGTTTTTGTATTATATGCGGGGAATTATATATAACTGAATGCAAATGCATTAAGCTTTATTTTCTTGATCCTTGCTGTAATCATATGAACCTTTTCGTGGCAAAGATGAAGTGAACATTTCTGCCTCGTCCTTCATCTTTTTATCCTTTGCAGCACCCTCTTCTTCTGCTTTCTTTCTTAAATATTCCTCTTTCTCCTGTTCAGTCATATTTTCTAAATCAGGTTCTGCTTCTGCAAGTTCTCCAGGTTTATTTTCCTCGCCCTCTATTACATCTCCCTCTTGTGCATCTTTCATCGATGACTTAAAGTTTTTTATACTTTTTCCGAATGCACTACCAATTTCTGGTAGTTTACCTGCACCGAAAATGATCATAATAATTACAAGTATGATCATCAACTCCGGAAACCCAATTCCCATCATAAGAAAATCCCCCAAGTAGAATTCTGACTTTCAAAAGCAGCTAAATGCCGTGAAAGCTTCATAAAACATTAAAAAACATAGCTTTTAGTATTTTATATCTTTTATGGCTTTAAATACAAGGGGAAAAAAAATATACCTATTTGAATACTGATAAAAATTAATTATTAGTATCTACTCAAAACAAAAAACTATTTTTATCCCAATGTAGATATGAATATTCGTAATAAAAGGTTTGTATTAATGTAACTTTAATTAAAGTTTGGTAGAAAGTAACACAAAATTTTTGTATGATTTCATATATGATATTATTTTTTAGATTTTTTTTTTTCAACATATTCAACAAATCTCTGATAGCTATTTGGATAGTTTTAAGCCCCGGAACAGCCTTATCTTTAGGGGTTGACGGGAAAGCTATAGAGGGGGTCGAGTTATACCAAAAACACATGTTTGATCAAGCCAGTAAAAGATTCCTTGAAGCGCAACAAGAAAAACCTAACGATCCTAAAATTTCCTACAACCTTGGCAATAGCCGCTATAAACAGGGTAGCTATGAGCAAGCATTGCAGAGTTACTCTAGATCAGTGGAGCAAAAGCCCAGTTCATCTGTTAATCAGAGAACTCAGTACAATATAGGCAATACTCTTTTCAGAATGAATAAGTTAGAAGAATCAATAGAGGCTTACAAAAAGGCACTAGAACTAGATCCTGACGATATGGACTCAAAGTTTAACCTAGAGTTTGTTCGCGAACAAATAAAGAAAAAAAAACAAGAACAGAATAAGTCAGAGGGAAACAAAGAAAATTCTAAATCGGATAGCAAAAAAAACAAAACCGCTAAAAACAAAGATGAAAAATCTAAAAAAGAGAAAAAAAAAGATTCTTCCTCAAATAAGAAATCACCTAGTCTCAAAAATAATCCAAATCAAAACGACCCCAAAAATAACCCCTCAAAAAAAACAAAAACCGCTTCAGAGAAAATGACTAAAGAGGAAGCAGAGCAAAGACTGAGTCTACTAACGGAAGACTTAAAACAGTTTCAAAGAAAGCAAGCTCTAGAAATGAAGTCTCTTTTTACCTACCAAGGAAATGACTGGTAAAGTAATTCATGCAAAACCCAAAAATAAAACTACAATCTTGGCTGACAGCTATTGTAATACTTATCTGTATATTTTTTCCTATACAGAGTTTTTCGTCGGATATTCAATTAACAACTTCTGTTGATAAAAATATACTGACAATAGAAGATTCGATTGAACTATCAATCAATATCAGTGGGATACGTAATCCACCAATTCCTAAGCTACCTCCCCTACCAAAATTTATAGTTAGATCAACTGGGACACAGTCTTCCACTCAGATTATTAATTCTAATATGCAAGTGTCAACCACTCACAAGTATTTACTTATTCCAAAAGGTGAAGGCAACTTTACAATTGATTCTGTTGTAATGAATTTGTCTGGTTCTACTTATCAGTCAGAGCCAATTAAGATAACGATCATAAAACCTAACTCCATAAAGTCAGCTGAGAATAGGTCCGTTTATACTGAAACTAGTATTTCAAAATCAAACCCATACATAAACGAACAAATTGTCTACACCTTCAAGTTATTTCGGAAAATTGAAGCTAGAAATTTAAACCTTAGCATGCCCTATGATGAATCTTTTTTTCGGAAAGAAGACCTAGGAAAAGCTAAGCATTACTCAATGGTCGTTAATGGTGTTACCTATGATGTTGACGAAATTTCGATTGCATTATTCCCAACTAAAATAGGGGAATCCACCATTCCTCCTTCGATGATGGAACTTGATCTTATAAACAGAATACAATCAAATCGTCAAAGAGATCCATTTGCAAGATTTTTTAATGATCCTTTTTTTGGTAGAGCCACACAAAGTAAACATAAAATTTTATCGACAAAGTCTATCAAATTAAAAACTAAGCCTCTACCAAAGAAAGGGAACCTAAAAGACTTTAAAAATATTGTTGGCCAACTTTCTATTGCTGCAACTGTTGGGAAAAAAAATCTTGATGAAGGAAATACAACTACCTTAACAGTAATTGTATCGGGGATAGGAAATATAATGGATGTACTATTCACAAATCTCAATCTAGGTGATCAGTTCAAAATTTATCCAGATCAACCACTATTTCAAAAATCTATTCATGGTAACCAAGTTGGAGGGGAAAAAATATTTAAGTTCGCATTAGTTCCTTTGTTACCAGGTAAGCAGTTTATTCCTTCTATTAAATTAAGCTATTTCGATCCAGATAAAAATAAATACAACACGATATCAACTAACCCAATCAATATTAAAATCAAATCCAGAACCAATATTGAAGAACTAAATCTAGTTCAGCCAAAAAAGGTAGCTAGCCAGAAAATTGATTCATCCATATCGATATTAGCTAGAGACATACTTCCAATACACTCTCGTATGGGGGACTTTAAAAGCGTCACCTTTGACAAAAGCAGACGTATTATTTACATGTTTGGAACTATTTTTCCAATTGTCATATATCTAATTGCAGCTGGATATATACGTTATAAACATCAAATGAATGAGGATATATCTTATTCAAGACGACAAGAAGCTTTCGGCAAAGCCAAGGATAAACTGAATCATTTATCTGGCTCAACCCTAGAATCAAAAGATTTTGTACGAAACCTATCGCAGATAATTCGAGAATATATCGGTGACAAACTAAATATACAGGGAGCAGCTTTTACAGCAAAAGAAGTTGAGGAAAACTTAAATAAAAATACCTACGCTCAAGACAAAATATCCTCAGTCAAAAACCTACTGGAAAAATGCGAGTCTATGCAATACTCACCAGTCGCACCAATGAATGAGCACGGTTTGATAGATGAAACAACTGAGCTTCTAGTAAAACTGGAAAAATGATTATGAAGATAAAGAAATTATACATTATATTGACAATTCTATTTTCAATACTAATCTCAACTAATCAAGTTGAGGCTCAAAAAAAGAATATCTCTTCCCAAATTTTACTTGCCAACAAATTTTATCACGAAAAAAACTATACAGCCGCTGCCACTATTTTTGAAGAACTCATCAGCCAAGGAGAAACAAATGGATACCTCTATTACAACCTTGGAAACACATATATGAGGCTTGGAAATAAAGGTAATGCCATTCGTAATTATCTACGAGCTCAATTACTTCTTCCAAGAAATGAAAACCTTGACGCTAATCTAAGATATGCCATTAACCAAACCCAAGATCAAATATCTCCTCCTCCTGGTGGACTTATTACCGGCATTCTATTCTGGGTAGATTTAATAAGTCTTTTTGAGCATTTTGAATTATTAATCTTATGTAATTTTATTTTTTGGTGCATTTGCATTGCTTCACTTTACTACAGAAAATCTTTATGGAGATCTCTAAAAAAAATTTCTATAACAATTCTTTTAGTCATATTTTTTTCAACAGGAATAAAATATCATTTATCAAAAAAAACTTTAGGTGTCATCACAGATCAAAAAGTAGCAGTAAAATCGGATCGTAATACTCAAAATATTACTTTATTTGAATTACATGAAGGAGCAATCATTTCAGTCGGTCAAGAGGATGGGAAGTGGGTTTATATTACAGTTAGCTCAGACAAGTCGGGGTGGATCCCAATAGAGTCAATTAGTTTTTAAAAAATCATTTATATCGCTTTAAAGAACACCCAGTTTTTTAAAAAACCCCATACAATCGCTAACAATCCATTCCAAGTGACTCAACAAACCGTGATCAGAGTTAAGTTCTTTTAAAGAACACCACGGGCGACTCATAATAAATTTTTTTGACTCTTCAATTGGCACAACCTCATCATAAAGTCCATGAACAATTCGAGAGGGAACCTGTCGGTTAAGGCTTGTGTAACTCCATTTTTTTGCATCCTTAAAAATATCTGTACAAATATATTTAGTTTGATCATATCTATAATGAAAAATTGGAATCTCAGGTTCCCAAAAAGTATCGTTATCACAATCTAATTTCAAGTTTCTCATCCAACGATCCAGAAAATTAAAACCAGGCGCCATAAGATAAGTCGCTTCGACTTCTAATCTCCTCTGTGCAACCAAGCTAGCAAGATACCCACCCATGCTACTGCCAATAAGACACACTTTCTTATTTTGAAATTGATCTAACAAGTCAAATATAATTTTAACCTGGCTAGACAAAGTCATATTTTTAAAGTTACCTCCTTCAAGGTCGGGAGTAATCAACGTCACCCCTATTTCCTTAAATATATTTTTAAAAATGGAAGCTTTTTTGGATGAAGGACCAGATGCAAAACCATGCAAATAAACAAATTTATTCATATGCTTCAATTCTTATCATTCACATCATAATTAATATCTAATAAAAGGACATTCTGGCGCATCTTGTATAGTAAAATAAGACCTGGTAAAGCGGCAAGGAAGGTAATAAAGAAAAATATAACCCAGCCAACTTCATGAGACAAGTAACCAGAGGGTGGGCCAACAAAAATTCTTCCCAATGATGCCAATGCTGAAAACAATGCAAATTGAGTAGCCGTATAACGATGGTCACATAAAGCCATAAGAAAAGCTAAAAAGGCTGCCGTTCCCATTCCTCCAGCTAAATTTTCAAAAGCTACAGCAGCCACCATGATAGAATAAACTTTTCCTGCATAAGCTAAAACCATAAAAGAAAGGTTTGAAACAGCTTGTAAAATACCAAAAATCATAAGAGATCGGTATAAACCCAAACGCGCCAGCATTACACCTCCATAAAGAGCTCCAAAAATTGTTGCCAAAAGACCCAAACCCTTATTAATAGCGCCAACTTCTGCAATAGAAAAGCCAGGTCCTCGAATAAGAAACGCTGTAGTCAAACTTCCAGCAAAGGCATCACCAATTTTATATAAAATTATGAGGGCAAGAAATGCCCATGACGCAGGACGTTCAAAAAATTCGGTAAGAGGACCCGATATCGCCTCTTTCAACGATTGTGGAGGACGAGACACAACTTCTGGTTCCTGTCCAAAAAGGGTTGCCATAACACCGACCATCATCAGTCCGGCCATTAATAAATAGGTTAAACGCCAACCTAACGGCCCTGCTAAAACAAGTGCTAAAGCTCCAGATACCAGCATGGCAATTCTGTAACCAGTAACCGATACAGCAGCGCCTAAACCACGCTCTTTTGCTCTAAGTACATCAGTTCTATACGCGTCAAATACTACATCCTGAGTAGCTGAGGTAAATGTAAGGAGTAATGCAATTGATGCCACCAGCCATGGTGTATCTTTAGGAGAAGTAAGTCCCAATAAAATGATTAGACCAATCAAGACAAACTGGGTACCTAATATCCATCCACGACGCCTTCCTAAAAATGGGAGCGCATATCGGTCCAATAGTGGAGCCCAAAAAAACTTTAATGCATATGGAAGACCAACAAGGCTAAAAATGCCTATTGTTTTTAAATCTACACCTTCTACGGCCATCCATGCCTGAAGGGTGCCACCCGTTAAAGCTAAAGGTAAACCAGAAGCAAATCCAAGAAAAGTAACCGTTAGAACTCTACGATTGGCCAATAGTTTTAAGGTACGTACATATTTTTCAGCTGAGACATTACCCATACGCTATTATTTTATAATAATATCTAAGACCTTATCAATATGATCAATAAAGCAAGATGGAAAATAAATGATAAATTCAAAACATTTATGAATGGATTGCAAAAATGATAGAAGTTTCATAAAATTAATTTCCAATGATACATATAATAAGAGCTATCCAGCTCGAAGTCATTGATTTTTTTGTAATATAAACAGGTCATTCATCCGTTAAAGAAAGAAAACCTCGTCATTTATTATGAAAAACTCAGAATCAATACAATTAGTAAAAGAACAACTCCAAATCAAATCAATAGAGTTGCGTAAA
>JABGTQ010000082.1 GCA_018647025.1 Nitrospina sp.
CGAGGCTATTTTTGCTGGTTCAATGGGACGGGCTAATTCTACCTGGAAAGATTTTTTTAATGCAGTTTCTCAAAATCTTTTAACACTTACCTTTAAAACTCGGCTATATCCAGACCCCGGTCCTTCTAACACTGTAGGTGAAGAAAAACTTCATAACCCCTTCTTTTACGACAATCCTTCATAAGAAATTTTTTTTAAAGGTTTTCTTGTAAATTCCCTCATTAACTAATTTGAATTTCGAAGTGGTTTTTAGGTTTCCCTTTAATTTGTTCTTGTAGAGTGGCTATGCTAATCTCAATTATATTTTTTATTTCTTTTAATAGACACACCTTCTAATAAATATTTAAATGAATAAATTTTTTTCATCTTTATTTTTTGTCTTTTTGGTTTGGTCCATTACTGGTTGTCCTAGCCTTGGAAAGGTGCGTACAAAAATGCCTCGTTTATTTACTACTAGCTTTACGATGCAAACAGGGGCTGAACCTTCTTTTATGATTGCTGAGGATTTTAATAGAGATGGAGAGAAAGATTTAGTCGTCACGAACAGTGGTGGTAATACTCTGTCTTATTTTAAAGGAAAGGGAGATGGCACATTTAAAGATCAGATAATTATACAAACCGGAGAAGATCCTATTTGTGTTGTTGCGGCAGATTTTAATAATAATGGATACCTCGACCTTGCCGTACTGAACTATAGAGATCAGACTATTAATATTTTTTTTAATTCCCGGTACGGAAATTTTAAGAAGACAAAAATTACTTTAAAACCAGGGAAAATCCCCATCAATATGGTAGCTGGAGACTTCAATAGAGATGGGATTCATGACCTCGCCATTACTATGCGTTATCATAAGGTAATGATTCTTTTGGGAAAGGGTAAGGGGCGTTTTAAGAACCCAGTACCAATTACAGTAAAAGGGCAGCCGACAGCGATTATTACAGGTGATTATGATAAAAATAAAATTTTAGATATAGCTGTAGCATTGGCAGGCTCTGGTAAAACAGGGATTCAGATTTTGTGGGGAATAGGTGACGGTACTTTTAACGCCTCAAAAATTATTAAAGGAGGTGGGCAGCCACTGACACTTGCCAATATAGATGTCGATAATGATGACTATGATGACCTTGTCACATCAAGTAATGTTCTTCATTCTATGACTGTAATTCGAAATAATGGAGATAAGACATTCACTACTCTCAAGGATTTTGCTTCTGGATCGTTCCCAAAGTATGTAGCAGTTGCTGATTTTACAGGGGACGGTAGGTCTGATTTGGCGGTGTCTAATTCAACAGATGATATAATAACTGTCTCACTTGGGAGAGGTGATGGAACCTTTACTTGGCCGCCAATTGCTCACGTTGTAGATGAGCATCCGCAAGGAATCGTTTTACATGATTTTGATAACGACGGATTGATTGATATGGCTGTTGCATGCAGGGATAAAAATTTAGTTAATATCCTTTTAAAGCGGAATATAGTCAACCCTAAACCTGATAACCCAGTTCAACCTGCTTCTGAAGTCAAAGAGGTTACATGACTATAAAATCTATGGAATAAAAATTTATCCCAAAGCGACTGCAGCTTCTTTTTTTTCTTCGATGACGAAAATATTTCCCTCTGGATAGACACCCAAAATAACTTTAGCTTCTATGAGTCGGGCAACATCCAAAACATTGCGATATCCCTCTAAATGGTTGTTAGCCACTGGTAAAAAAACATAATCGTATTCTTTATTTTTAAGTTTTTTTATTAAAGGTGCTTCGATAGTGTCGAGAGAGAAAAATCCGTCACCATAATTATAGATATTTTTAATCCCTAAGTTAGATTTTAATTCTTCGGCTATCGTATTTTGTCCAAGTAAGTCTACGGGTGTTTTCCTAAATTGATTCATTGCTTCAATAATATTTTGAATCAACCATAGTCTTGCGCACCTTAAGATGAGAATATTTGAATTTTTTGGAATAGATTTGAGTGATTCATTCGCAGTTTTCATAAATGAAGAACCATTCGCCTTTGCTTTACCAAGATCAAAAGCAGCCAGCACTTCACGTTGTTTTTCTTGAATTTGTTCTGAGCGATAATTAGGATATTCTACTACTACATGGCCATTACCATCAAATCCTTCATTAGTTAATTGGTTCTTTAACAAACCTTTTTCAATGCAGCTATTGTAAAAATCTGTGCCCGGTTGCGGAGTATTAATCGAAACTTGAATTTCATGAATTAGACCCTTGCTTGCTAATTCATAAATTAAGTCTACAGTTTTCTGGTCTTCTTCAAGAGAAGAACCAAGCCCCCCAACACTTATAGTTGCATAAAACTGCATTTCTATGTCTTTGCCAAAATTTAGAATAGACCTTAATTTTTTGAGGTCATGTTTTTTTCCAAGAGTCATTTGTTTTGCTACATGATCACTTCCTGTTTCAATACCAAAACGAATTTTATAATATCCGGCAGATTTCATTGCGACGAGTGTTTCTTCATCAAGTGAAAAATACTCACACATTGCTTCAAACTTTAGGTTGTCTAGTCCAAATTTTTGTATTTCTTGAGCTAATTCGATATTAAAATTTTTATGAATATTATGTGTTTCTTCATCAAAAAAAACGCCTTCCATTTCCGGATACTTTTCTTTCAAAACTTTAATTTCTTCGATAATACTGCTAACACTTCGTGGTCGCCAGTTTAATTGATCATAGTACAATGTTGCGGCTGCACAGAAATTACAACGCCTAGGACATCCACGCGATCCATACATTTGTATTTGTTTAAAACGGCAATTTGGCTCGTGGTAGTCAATTCTACGGATATCATCATCTTCTGGAAATGGGAGGAGATTGATGTCCGGCAATTCCCTCCTTGGGTTCGGATAGACTCCAGGAATGTTTTTTGGATTTTTACCTAACACTAAATCCAATACCGCAAATTCATATTCACCAATGCAGACAAAGTCAGCGACCCTTAGAACTTCTTCTGGTTGCGCCATAGGGTGCTGGCCAGTCATTATTATTTTTGTGTTAAATTCATTTTTAGCTGCTTTCGCTAAGCGTAGATCTTCACTAATTGTACGAGTTGAACTTTCCATTACCAGCCAATCTGGTTTTTCCTTTTGCAGGTGCTCGAAGTATTGGTCGAAGTCCCAAGCATTTAAGACACCATCGAGAAACTTGATATCATGATTGGTGTCACGTTTAAGTAGAGAAGATGTATAGGCTAATTCCCAGGGATAATATCCGCAATTGGTGAAATTTTTCACACCTAGTGACCACCGCGAGGGCACATGAACCATATGGTATCGATTGGAATCTATGCCGACTGAATTGGCAATTACAATTTTCATTTTTGCTTTCTCTTGATCTAAAACTAAATTTTTTGATGAGCCTTGTGTGTAAGATTGTGAATATTTTTTGTCTCTGTGTGTTGCGGAAAGGCTACCTTTTGCTTCCTGAGAGAGCGAATATTCTTTAGAGAGGTAAGTGCAAATACTTGACGGATGGCCCATTCGAATAAAATACCTAACGTGATAAATGCAAATAAAATAATAGTAGTAAATACATTTACAATAAACCAGGTGAAAGAGGTTTTTTCGAGAAAGTATTTTTTAATTATTCCCCAGCCATTGAATTCAACAAATCTTCCTCGCGCATTATATCCTCTGATAATTTTTGATCCAGAAGCCCAGGCCAGACAATCAATGTTGGAATAACCCATTCCGTGGTCAATATTATAAAGTGAAACTGCTAAATCAAATTTACCGGAGCGCATTTCTTTTATGACCTTACTTTTTAAGCTGAGTATGCTCATTCGTTTAGTATCTCCAGCAGAGATAATCGAGCTAACATTAGAGTCGCGTTCTAGCATTTTTCGAGCCGATTCAGGCGCCAGGACAGTAATTTTTGAGTTTTGGAACTCAGATTTTAAAGATTTAACTGTGGCATTGAATGTGTTAGTTGCGGACCGAATTAGGAGAATATTTTTAGGTTTAGTAGATTCTTCCATAAATTGCGATTTATTTTTAGATTTAAAAAAATACCCCGAAGCGGAGCTTTTGCTCCGCTTCGTTCGTTACCGAAGATGTGATCGTCCCTGATCACCCGGGTTTTCCAAGTCAAATACGGTCCCTTCTATATTTACTGCTACCATTTTTTTAATTCCAATCCGTTTTGCGATAGCTTTAACATCAGCGTATCCATTACCAGACATATTATGGTAAGGAATGACTCCTAAGGAGTACTTTCTATTGGATAAGTCTTTTAATAAAGGTTGGGGAAACAAATCATTATTAAAGTGTCCGTCTCCATAGAGAAATACATCATCTATATAATCATTAGATTTCAGTTCCTTGGTCACAGTATTTTGTCCCAATACAGAAATTCGGCTATCCTTATATTGACCATGAAGAGACCCTAAAATATCGTTCACTTGTTTCATGCGCGCGGTACGAAAAAGAAGAATTTCTCGCGTTGAGTTAATTTCAATCGATTGAAAGTTATCTTTTGCGGTAGATGTATAACGATTGTCAAACCCTTTTTCGTATAATTTTTCCGCTTCTCGAAAATTTTTCATAACCATCTCTGCTGGATATTGTGGATTGTCAACCACACAATGGTTGCCGCCGTCAAAATGCTTCCAATCAACATTACGGAGATATCCTTTTTGTTTCATACGATTATAGAAAGGAGTTCCTGGTTGTGGTGTGCTTATAGAAAGCTGAAACCTCCACAATAATTGCCGGTCAAGCAAATCATTCATTAGAGCTAGAGTTTTTTTATCACAGTCATCAGTTGAGCCTTCACCGCCAAAAGTAAATGTTCCGTAAAACTTAAGTCCTATATTAGTTCCGTGTTCCATGAGTTGTTTGAGGCGTGGGACATTAAACTTTTTCATTAAATCCATACCCTGTGCGGCTTTTTCTCCAGCAGTTTCAATTCCAAGCCTTATCATGTAGTATCCAGCACCTTTCATGGCGTCGAGTACTTCTTCATCCATTGGCCACTGGCCACACATGACATCATATTTTAAATCATCAAGTCCATTTTGACGGATGGCTTTAGTCAGTTCGAGCATATATTTTTTGCTACCATTGTGGACTTCTTCGTCAAAGAAAATTCCTTCTAGTTGTGGATATTTTTCTCTAAGAGTTTGTAATTCATAAACGACGCTTTGAGGGTCTCTTGATCGCCAGTTGGGGTGCGCATATGAGATATTCCCACATACGCAGAAGCTGCATGATAGAGGGCATCCACGTGAAGCATAGGCTTGAATCTCAAGGTATTCACTTGAGGGTTCCCCAGGTATTCCGTAAGACAGACGAGAAACGTCATCGTCTTCTGGCAATGGCAATTTATTAACATCTAGGGGCATGCGTAAAGCATTAGGGTACAATCCTAAAATATCAGTTGGATTTTTACCCTGAAGAATCTCCAGGACTGTCAGCTCGTATTCGCGAAGCACTACATAATCAGCATATTCACTAACTTCTTTAGGAAAAGTAGTTGCATGTGGCCCACAGATGATAAATTTAGTGCCAAATCTTTTTTTGAGTTCTTTTGCAAACCGGCTGTCAGCATTGATGGTTCGAGTTGCGCAGTCCATAACCAAATAATCTGGACTAAAATCAGAAACTTTTTCAATAAAGGCATGATGATCTAGTTTGTCTAAGCACCCATCATAAAATTTCACTTCGTGGTCGGTATCACGTTTAAGAATAGAGGAGCAATAGGCCAGTTCCCATGGATAGTAGGTAAAAATATTTAAATCTTTTGTGCTGTTAGTCCAACGACTTGGGGAGTGGATCATTGCATATCCGTCAGAGTCAATACCAACAGAATTACATATTGCAACCTTCATCAAAACCTCGCTTAGTTATGAGTTAATGTTTTTTGAGTTACGGTTTATCAACGCTATTATAGAAACTCTGAAGTACCTCAAGATATCCCTGAATATTGAATAGGATTATCCCTCCTAATAGGCCTGGCACAAATTTTGTGCTGATAGAGAGGCGGCAAAAAGTAACCTCCAAATGGGCTATTAGAGTCTATGTCTCATAACGGTTAAAATCAAATAAAACTTAATAAACTTGTTTTAATGCTATGAATACTAAAGATTTAGTTTATTTGTCTCTAGAACAGTTTGCTATGGATAGTATTATTAAATTTGATACGTTAAGGTACAAATTAGCGGGGGAAAACATTTTAACTTTACTTCACTTTTTGAGATTGTAAGCATTTCTGGCTATTTTAAAAGGTTTTACATTAAATTTATTTCTATTTTCGTTTTAAAGCATTTAGGATATTGAACTATGGATGGTCAAGAAAAAAATATAGTTTCAAAAGTTGATAAAAGTAGGTTTTTTTCCCGCCTAAAATTAGGACTCAAGAAAACCCGTGGTAGTTTGGCCAGTGGAGTTATGAGGGTCGTGAATGGCTCTACGAAATTCGGGCCTGAATTATGGGAGGAATTGGAAGAGGTCTTATTAGCCTCAGATATAGGTGTGCCTACAATGACTTGGGTTATGGAAGAGTTGAAAAAGGAAGTGCGAGAATCAACTGTTGTAAAGAAAGAAGAAATCGTACAACTTCTGAAAGAACTTCTTTTTAATGCTTTAGAGGAAGTTCAGGTCGAGACAAGATACCCATTAGAAGGTCCTTGCGTAGTGATGATGATTGGGGTTAATGGATCTGGAAAAACAACCACTATAGGTAAATTGGCTGCTAGATACAAAAAACAAGGAGAGCTGGTTATGGTTGCAGCTGGAGACACCTTTCGTGCGGC
>JABGTQ010000011.1 GCA_018647025.1 Nitrospina sp.
ATTGAAATACGCGTCAACACAGGTAAAGAAGAAATTAAAAATTACAAGAAATACGATTACGTCATCACAAATTTTGACGTGGAAGAAACGGTGGAATCCATTCTTTCAATTGTCCAATCAGAAAAGTCACGGGTTTCCCACTACATCCCAACTTCGGATGACATCAAAGAATTGTTAGGTTGAAAAGTTATGACCGAAATCAACCTGATGAAACTCGTATGCGAAAAAGTTAAAAGCCTTAAAGCTTACCATGTCGAAACAGTAGAAGAAGGCATAAAGTTGCACGCTAATGAGAACCCCTACCCGCCTTCCCCAGAACTATTAAAAAAAATTCTGGATCGTTTTGAAAAACTGGATTTAAACCGATATCCCGATCCTGATTGCAAAGCATTAAAAGAAGGGATTTCAACTCGCATTGGGGTCCCCACAAATCAACTTGTGATTGGAAACGGATCCGATGAGTTGATTCAAAGCTTGATGCAGGTCTTTTGCAATGAAGGTGACACCATCGCCTTCCCTGATCCTACCTTTGCTATGTACGCTATCACTGCAAAGGGCATGGGACTGAACGTCCATACTTTTCCTCTTAACGATAATTGGGATTTTGAAGCAGCGCCACTTATTGAAAAGCTAAATGCAAGTCATGCCCGTATTGTATTTATAAGCTACCCCAACAACCCAACAGGAAACTGTTTTTCTCGAACTGAAATTCAAAAACTCATAGAAAATTTTGAAGGAATAGTGGTACTAGATGAAGCTTATTATGATTTTTCAGGGCAGACCTTCCTTAGCGAAATGAAAGACCACAACAATCTGGTTATTTTAAGAAGTTTATCCAAAATTGGTCTGGCAGGATTGAGGGTCGGTTATGGAATTTACCCCAGCAGCCTGGCAGATGAGATAAATAAAGTTCGCCTTCCTTATAATTCGAATTCGATTTCACAAATAGCAGCAACGGAGTTGATGAATAATTTTGATACGGTGCAAAAACAAATCGATTCTATTAAGGAAGAACGAATCCGATTACTCAATGAATTAGCGAAAATTAAATCCATTACAGCCTTTCCCTCAGACGCAAATTTCATTTTGTTTCAGACTTCCCAAAACGGAGAGAATATATTTAGAAATTTGATGGGAAACGGTGTTCTGGTCAGAAATTTGGGAGCACACCCTAGGTTAACAAATTGTATGCGTGCTACAATAGGAACAAAAGCTGAAAATGATCAATTTCTGGATCGGTTGAACAAAGCGATTCAATAGTTAGCAACCGATTATATAAATATGCGTACAACCCTCATCTCATGTTTCTGGGGTTTATTGGCACTCGTCTGGATTATTGTGGGCCTGCTTTATTTTCAGGCTTCCCGCCCCATGAGTGATAACACCGAACTCCAGGTTTTTGAAGTCGTACCTGGAATGACATTAAAAAGGGTCTCGCAGGAACTTTCCCGTCAAAATCTCATCCGTAGTGCCAGTGCCTTCCAGGCTATTGCTTTAATTCAAGACAAACAAAAATTAATTATGGTTGGAGAATATAATGTTTCCCCCTCCATGCTTCCTATAGATATTTTGCAAAGAATCACATCGGGCAAAACGGTTTTATACCCTGTTACAATACCAGAGGGGTACCGCATCACAGAAATAGCTGATCTGATGGAAAAACATAACCTCGCTGATAAAGATATTTTTTTACAGCAAACAAAAAATATGGAACTGATAACGGAAGTTCCTGTTGACTCTCTGGAAGGTTACCTTTTTCCAGAGACCTACCATTTTGGCAAGTTTACTCCTGAAGCAACTATTGTAAAAAAAATGGTGGAGACATTTAAAGAAAAAGTCTTGAAGCAAGAGTTTCTTAAGCGCGCTAAAGAAATGGGGTTTTCTTATCACGAAATTATAACACTCGCCTCATTAATCGAAAAAGAAACAGGGAAGGATTCCGAACGCAAACAAATATCCTCTGTATTTCACAACCGCTTAAAAAAAAATATGCGGTTGCAGACCGACCCAACG
>JABGTQ010000083.1 GCA_018647025.1 Nitrospina sp.
AGCAAAGTTTCTAACGGTCGTCCGTATAGGTGGCGAATAATTCCTCTTTCCAAAATAATGCCGACTAGAGCACTACCAAGAAAGGAAACAGGGATCGCAGCAATCAAGTACAACTCAAAATATTCTGGAAGATATTCCTTAAACAAATTTTGCACAACAAACGTCAAATAAGCTCCCAGCATCAACATTTCACCATGGGCCATATTAATGACTCCCATAAGACCAAAAGTAATGGCCAAGCCTAAAGCGGCGAGGAGTAAAATACTCCCGAGACTCAAGCCATAAAAAAGGTTCGCTGCCTGATTTTTATAGAACTGACGCTTTTCAATTTTGGCTATAGCATTAGACGCAGCATCTCGGATCTCAGAATCGCTTTCCAGAAACTCATCTTCTTCATTTTTTTCGAGAACGCTTTCTAATACTGTCTTAAAGTCATTGTTGCCAAGGTTTGTTATAGTTTTAATAGATTGCAATCGCTTGTTTTTATCATCACTATTTAATCCCTCCTTTGCCAGGACCAATAAAAATAGGTTGCGAATCTCATCCTGAGTTTCATTTTTCAAAGCTTTTTCTATTAACTCAGCCAGATTGTTAGACGGCCTTTTTAAAAGATCTCGGGCTGCTGATAATCGAATTTTGGGGTCATCAGAAAATAATTTTAATTTTCCTATTGCTGTAGATAAAAGTCTTCTGACCGCATTATTGATGCGAGGCTTTCGCAGATTTAAAGAATCTAACTCAACAGGCTGACCGGTCAATGCATCACTTCCCTTATCCTTAGCTTCATTGAGGATAATAAGGACATCGTTGTCACTTATTCGAAGACGTTTTTCTTTTAGAGCCTCCATAACAGGGATCGCTGCTGGGTTTCCCATATTACCAAGGGCTTTTACGGCCAGTTTAATTTTAGAACGACTTTTGTTTCCAAGATCCTTTAAAGTATTCTCAAATTCATTTGCTTCGACCGTGGAGGTGAAAAAAAAGCCCATCGTTAAAAATACTACCAGCGCAAAAATAAGTTTTGATTTTTCTGAAATTTTCAAGTTGGAACTCAATAGACGAGGTTTAAATGAATAAAATGTTTTTTTATAACAACAAAATCCCTCCATTAAATGGAGGGATTCCAGTAATATATTAAAACGCTTTTATCGGAATAAATTCTCCCTAGGCTCCACAATTAAATCTTGGAGGAAGAAGGTAAAGCTTTGGGAGCCTAAGGAAAATACCTAATCCACTAAAACTTTCCCTTTTTGCAATTACCACATACCCAAGGGTAGGTCCAATCTGCGACTTTTTCCGCGCTATCTGGTATGAAGGGACTCCAAGCTTGTGCCCGGATAGGACCCTTGGTTTTCCACACGACTTCAAATTGGCCATCGTCTTGGATCTCGCCTATGACAACGGGTTTGTGAAGGTGATGGTTTTTTGCATCCATGGTAATTTCAAACCCAGATGGAGATTTGACAGTTTGTCCTCCTATAGCCTGTCGTACGGCATCAACATTTGTAGTTCCTGCCTGCTCAGCGGCTTGTGCCCACATTTTGATGCCAATATAAGTTGCCTCCATCGGATCATTAGTCACGCGTTTACTGCCACCGGGGAGTTTATTCTTTTTGACATAAGAATTCCATTTTTTTATAAACGCCTTGTTATCCGAGTTCTCTATGGACATAAAGTAATTCCAGGCAGCAAGATGCCCCACCAAAGGTTTGGTATCAATACCTCTTAACTCTTCTTCTCCCACTGAGAATGCGACTACCGGGATGTCTTCAGCTTTGAGTCCTTGATTAGCAAGCTCTTTATAAAAAGGGACGTTGGAATCGCCATTAATAGTAGAAATCACTGCCGTTGGTTTGCCAGCAGCGAATTTCTTTATGTCAGCAACAATGGTTTGATAATCACTGTGGCCAAAAGGTGTGTAGGCCTCCATGATATCCTTTTTATTGATCCCTTTAGATTTGAGAAAATAATTTAGAATTTTATTCGTGGTCCGTGGGTAAACATAATCGGTTCCCAATAAAACAAACCGTTTGGCTCCGCCACCGTCTTCGCTCATTAGATATTCAACTGCTGGGATCGCCTGTTGATTTGGAGCAGCCCCTGTATAAAAGACATTATAAGAAGATTCCTCACCTTCATACTGTACGGGATAAAATAGTAATCCATTCAATTCTTCAAAGACAGGAAGAACAGATTTTCTGGAAACAGAAGTCCAACA
>JABGTQ010000084.1 GCA_018647025.1 Nitrospina sp.
GTACCATTCCATTCCTGGACACCCGATGTTTACCAAGGGGCACCCACTCCCATCACCGGATTTATGTCTGTTGCTACAAAGGCCGCTGGATTTGCACTGATCGCACGAATTTTTTTTACTGGGTTTTCAGAGTTGAATAACATATGGATGCCTTTTCTTTTTGGCATATCAGTCCTCACGATGCTTGTCGGAAATGTCGCTGCTATTTTTCAGGATGATGTTAAGAGAATGCTTGCATATTCAGGCGTCGCTCATGCAGGGTATTTACTTATAGGTATTGTTGCCAATAGTCATGATGGCATAGCAAGCCTAATATTTTACCTCAACGTCTATCTCTTTATGAACATTGGAGCATTTGCAGTTGTTTTTATAATGGAGGGCGAAGGAAAAGAAGGAAATTCGCTTTCTCGTTTCAAGGGACTAGCCAAAAAAAACCCACTAATCGCCGCGGCAATGAGTTTATTCATGCTTTCTCTTGCGGGGTTTCCTCCAACAGCTGGGTTCTTTGGGAAATTTTACGTCTTTATGGCCGCTATTAAAGAAGGATATATCTTAATCACGATCATGGCGGTGGTTGCCACTGTAATATCTGTTTATTTTTATTTAAGAGTCATTGTCATGATGTACTTTCATGAGAATGAAAGTGAGGAAATCGTAGTTGTCCCCCGTGGGATGGGTAGCATTATTGCCTTAAGTTCTATCGCCATTATCTTAATTGGGATATTCCCCTCAGGGCTCATGAGTGCCGCATTGGATTCACTTCCATTCTAATTCAATATAAAAAAAACTTATTTAAAAAGACATTTTAAACTTACAGGAAGTCTGTATTTCTGTAAGCTTTAGTTAACTGTATCGAATCGCAATGAACACTGCATTGTCAACTTAAGGTTAATAACACTAGATCCAATATAGTAGTTAGCGTTCCAAAAAGAAAGTAACCGGACCATCATTGATTAATTCTACTTTCATATCAGCCGCAAACTTTCCCATGCCAACTTTCAGGCCTGATTTTATAAGTAATTCTACATAATATTGGTAAAGTTTTTGAGCTGTATCGGAATCTGCGGCCCTATCAAATCCGGGACGTCTACCGCGCGAGCAATCTCCGGCAAGAGTAAACTGAGAAACCACTAAGATGTCACCCCCAACATCGACACACGAGAAGTTCATTTTACCGCGATCGTCAGAGAAAATTCTTAAGTTCAATGTTTTATCAGCAAGGAAATAAGCCTGACTTTCATCATCCCCTTTTTCAGCACAAAAAAAAACTAGAATACCTCTATTAATATCGGAAAATTTTTCCTTATTAATAGAGACGGAAGCACTGGTTACACGCTGTAAAACTAACTTCAAAATTAAAACTCGAGTGAGTATTTATATTATAAAAAAACTGCAAAAATTTTAGTCAAAATATCATCGTGCAGAAAAAAACCGTGTCTCTGTACCTCCTAGCCCAATTTTAACTTTAATCTCTCCATTACATTTCGGGCACTTCCCCTCGTAAGCGTTTTTTTCCTTATTTATATAGATACGGCGATAAACATTGCAGCATTCAAACAAAATTCCAATAAATTTATTTTCCCGATTCATTTAAGTCGTTCTAACTAGTTACACTAAATAAATTTTAACCTAACTTGATAGTCTGTCAAAATTATACAATGCGTATTTTTGTTAAGCTCCACGCAAACGAGACACAACTTTCATCTTTGCTTCAATAAATACTTTGTGAGGGATACGTAGAGCTTTGGAAATTAGCCTAATTTCTTCAGCCTCATCGTGAGACAGCTCTCCATCCGCGCCTCCAACTGCCAACATACAATTGGTAATACTAACTTTTTCATTGTAAGTCATCAAACTATTAAGCTCTGTTGTCACCTCATAAAAATCAACATCTGAACTAGCTAATTCTAAAATCACTTCACATAAAATTTTAAATTCTTTACCTTTAAAATCAAATCGGTCGGACAGTTCCTGTTTAAAAACTTTTTTCTCTAAATCATCGAAATGTCCATCGATATATGAAATAGATGCCATTAAAGTTCCCAAAAGACAGATATGATACAACTTATCTTCTGAGAGATTCATTTTCACACCCAATCTTGCTGTCTTCAATTCAACTTTTTTAAGTACCTTTCGCTTGAAATATTTTTCTAACTCTAAATCTTTATCGCGCGTATGAGAAAAAATTGTTTTACCAAGTAAATTTTTAATCTTGCCAAATGATCTTTTTGTGACTGATGCTTTTTTAAGCAGTGTGCAAAACTGGCCCACTAGTTCTTTTTCCTCATTTCCTATTCGTTTAACTGACTGTTCCATCGATTCTAATGCTGTTAAAATTTCTAGTTTTTCACTTTCAGAGCTCAACTCATACACCAACTGATCATATAACTCACTTTGTTCTTTCTTTGAAATCGGGGCAGCAAGATAATGCTTTAATTCAGCAAGTTCATCTTTACCCAAATTAAATTTCCTATAAAAAGACTTGAGAATATTTAGTTCTGATTGGGTTACCTCACCATCTGCCCATGCAATTGTGGTTAAAACTTTCAAAAAAGTGAGTTTTTTAAAATATGACATAAGGCCTTTCTTGTTATAAAACAATTAATCAACGTCTATTTAACTACCAAATAGCTTAAGTATTAAGAACCCATAATGAGATAAACTCTACCTCACTCTATTCAACCATAATTTAGGATGATTGTTTTTTGCAGTAATAGCTAATAAATCGAGAAACCCGTCGCCATTTATATCTCCAAAGCTCATTTCACTCATAGGATTTGTTTGTGGAAATCGTTTTTTTGTTTCTACACTGAAATCCCACTTCCCTTTTCCAACTAAGTATAGTAGCCCTTTTTCACTGAGTATTATCACATCTGGAATACCTGTTCCATTTGCATCCAAAAGGTAAACGCGCAATAGTGACCGAGCAGGAAATATTTTATTTGATTTTTTAACAAATCGTCCAGACCCAATATTTTCCAAAAAATAGGCCGTTTCTCCAGAATAGCTCTGAAAAGATTCTTCAATCATCTTGTTAGTAACTAGCAAGTCATTATCACCGTCAAGATCAAAATCAGCCCAATCAGCATGAGTACTTTGGTCAATTATTTTGGGAAGAAACGACTCTGTCTTATCAAGAAATTTACCCACTCCATTATTTATCAACAGTCTATTCTGTGCGTTATCGTAAACCAAGAACACATCTAGAGTTCCGTCTTGATTGTAGTCCGCAATACTTGTTGCAATAACTCCTGAGGGCAGATCGGGCCACAGCAAAAAGGTTTCATCTTTAAACTGACCTCTTCCATTGTTTATCAAAACTTGGCCTTGTTTTTTTTTGGTTTTTCCATTTCCGTCAAGAACTTCTCTTCCTGTGAACAAAAAATCAACATCTCCATCTTGGTCTAAATCAATCAAATCGACCCGGTCGACACCTTTGCAAACAAAAGGTAATTCGAATTCTACTTTTGAATAAAAATACCCTTTACCATTATTAAAAAGCACTTTTGCAGATCCTTTTTTTTTGGGAGGCACAATAAGCACAAGGTCATCTACACCATTGCTACTGATATCACCTTTAGCTAGAAAGCGAATACTTTCAGTAATGCGTTGAACTTTACTTGCCTCCCCATTACGACCTATCCCTCTCGTCCCCCTGTTAAGAAGGGTTTTTATTTTCGCACCTTTCCCTGGAGTGGAAATAAACCAAATTAGATCAGAACCTGGTGTTCTATCTGCCCTAATAAAAGTAGCACCCTGGAGAGAAACCTTGCTGTCAGGAAGGTAATTCTTTGTGATATCTTGATAAAACTGCTGTCTTGGCTGACTTGCAACTCCTGGTTTTTGAGAGCAACCAACTGTAGTGTTTATTAAAAAAATTATTAGGATAATACCTAAATACCCTTGAGAATAATTTCCCGAACGAAAGAAAATAAATCTCCAAACCTTAATACATAGTCCTACTCTAAAAGATATATCCATTCTCATCAGTATTAACTGTTTTAGAAATTGATTAATTATTTTAAAGGCCATCACTAGATATTAATATTCTCTTTAGAAGATGAATTAGATGTACACTTAATCAATTCAAAAGAATTTAAATGCCCTAAAACCCAATTTCCTTTCAAAGTATGAGAAAAGCCTTTTATTAGAGCCTTAAAAACTTCTTTACGTGTCATACTTTTTCCAAGGCATTCGGATAAAGTTACAACTTTATGATTCAGTATTTCCATTGATCTACAGCGCGCATCATCTGTCTCGAATTTAAATAAAGAATTTACAAGCCCCCTGTCACAATCTAAAAGTATTGAACCATGTTGAAGGAATGCCTTCTTTGTTCTTCTTTGGGCGCTGCCCACCAATTTAGCCCCCTGAACTTCTATTTCTAAATGATTGATACTAGACAAACATGAGGGAGAGTGAAATGAGTGCTTGCCTATAGTAGTCTTTTTTCCTGAGGCCAAGACTGCACCGTAGACACCTACTTCCTTAAGCCCTTCAAGTAAGGCTTTAGCAACAGTTTTATAAGCACCCAGTAATGAGGGTGGAAATTTATTATGAGGAATCGGAGCTGTGAAGCTATAAGTCACTTCATGATTATGCAATAATGCTCTCCCTCCAGTTGGCCTACGTACGATCTCTATTCCTAGCTTTTGGCATCGATTAATGTCAATTTCTTTGGCAAAATCCTGTGCATACCCTACTGTCAATGTGGGTTGCTCCCAACTATACAAGCGAAGAGTTGGCAGACTTTCACCCGATCCACATGATGCCAAGATTGCCCGATCGATATTCATATTTGATTCACCAGTTTTAGGGACATCCTCAATCACTCTCCATTCTTGCATAATGAATCTACCTTAAAAGGACTCTTAAACAACTAATCAAAAAACCGACTTTTACTTTGACTCTCAGCTCTGTATCCTGATAATATTTTCTCAATTATTTATGACTCCTCACCCTAACTACTGATAAGAACTAACCACACTTTATAAACTGTGAATCTGCCATTAAATTATAGTTTAAGATTGGTCGTACTAATTAATTTTCTACTAGTTAGCCCATTAACTTTGCTAGCTTACGAAACATCAAAAATTATTTCTGAGATAGTAGAAGAATATCCTCACATATTAAAATGTGATACAGCATGTCACAAGGTCAAAAATATAACTCTTGCAAAAAAACATCGAACCACGCGTCCAGAATGCCA
>JABGTQ010000085.1 GCA_018647025.1 Nitrospina sp.
ATTTTAAAAAAATATTCTATAGAGGTTATTTGAATAATACTTTAAAGAAAGAGTAGTTTAAATTTTCCTCCTAAGGATTGAACTATTTTTTTAATTTAATGGGAGGCGAGTATTTGAAAAACTAATTGACGGTAAAATATGTTACTAGTTACTTTTTCTATACTCGGCAACTAATGCTTGAAAGCGAACCCACCCTTTTTCAATCAGCCCAAAAAAATTTTCCCCAGCGCTCTCGACAAAGTTAAGGTAGGTTTTTACTTCTTCACTTCGTTCAAGAGAAGGTTTTTTTTGAAGATAGCTTTGTTGATTTAGCAATTCGGCGGTAGGCAAAGAAACTGCTGATAAAATATTCGTTTTAGACGTAGTTTCTTTTTTCTTTTGTAGAGTTATTTCTTCAGACGGATCTTCTAGAAAACTACCACTGATATGTGGCTTTTTGATTCGAGACCTTTGAGGGAGTGTGTGTTTTTGTATAAGATCTGATTTAAGGGAAAGTATTTCATTGCGTAGAAGATTAATGGTTTTGTCCTTTTCAGTGATTATTTCATCAAAAACGTTTGCCCTTTTGGATTGTTTGACTATTTTCTCTGGTAAATTAACAGATGTTTTTTTAGGCTGTTTATCAAGAGATATATCTCCTTCAATTCTCTTTGTAACTTTTTGTGACTTAACTGGAATTTTTTTAAAATCTTTTTCAGGAGGATTGTTACTTTGTGGCGCTGGGGAAAACGATTTTCTTAAACCCTCGGACAAGGTTTTGGAAAGACCACTATCTTTTTTATAAGCATAAAAATAGAAACCCGCGCCTAATGCCATCAATAGAATCAGTAATAGGAGCGAACTTTTTTTTCTAGGGCTTTTTTTTTCTAGACTAGAATGTTTATTTATCGATTCTTCTTTATCAGGCTCTATTGTTTGTTCTGATTCAAGGTTGTCTTTTTCATTGGATGGGGAATTTACCTGTTTGGAGTTTCCTTCAGAGCTTGATTGGAGGTCTGAATTGTCTTGGTTTTCGTTCATAGTTGAGACAATTTAGTACCAGCAAAGATATATTATCAATGAATAATTTTATTGATGGAGTATTCCACGATATCTTCAACACCAGTTGCTTTAAGGGCAGGGGCTATCTCACGCACTAAACGTTCTTCCAAAATCACATTGAGGTCCATCCAATTAGAATCGGTCAACTCGGCAATCGTGGGTTTTTTCCCTTCCGGAAGAATTTTCATGACTTCATCAAGCTTATTTTTGGGCACATTCATCATAAGCCCAACTTGTCCATTAGCGGCCATTGCACTTTGAAGCATAAGCACAAGCCTTTCAACTTTTTGTTTTTTCCAGGGGTTTTCATAAGCCTTTTTGTTCATAACAAATTTTGTGTTTGATTCCATGAGGGTTTCGATAATTCGTAAATTGTTAGCTCTAAGAGAACTTCCAGTTTCTGTGATTTCGACGATAGCATCCACAAGTTTTGGTGGCTTGACTTCGGTCGCCCCCCAGGAAAACTCGACGTCTGCTGTTACCCCGTGTTTTTTAAGATAATCGACAGTCATGTTAACAGCTTCGGTGGCTATACGTTTACCTTGTAGGTCTTTAACTGATTGAATTGCTGATTCGTTTGGAACGGCAAGCACCCAACGAACAGGTCTTGATGAAGCTTTGGAATAAACTAGATCGGCAATTTCGACAACATCTGCACGGTTTTCTTGAATCCAATCTTTACCTGTTAGTCCTGCATCAAGGACACCATTTTCAACATAACGTGCAATTTCCTGTGCCCGAATTAACATGCATTCTATTTCAGAATCATCAATAGATGGGAAATAAGACCGACTCTTTATTTTTATGTTATATCCTGCTTTACCAAATAGGTTAACTGTAGCTTCTTCTAGGCTTCCTTTAGGAATACCGAGTTTTAAAATATTACTACTCATAAATTTCTTTCTTCAATAAGTTGGATCAAAGTGCATTGGCAGATCGGCTTTATCGATATTCTTAAGTTTTTTTATAAACTATATCAGGGTCAAAAATTTTTTCTTCAACGATTTTTATATCGCCATTAATTTTTCGGAAAAAGCAACTAACATAACCTTTGTGGCAGGAAGCTTTACCAACCTGTTCCACCTTAAGCAAAACGGTGTCATTATCGCAATCTATAAAGACTTCTTTTACAACTTGAACGTTACCGCTTTCTTCACCTTTCATCCACTGTTTATCTCTGGACCGGCTGTAAAACCAAGCTTTTCCTGTTTCTAGCGTTTTACTCCATGCGATTTCATTCATGTAGGCCAGCATCAGGACTTTTCCAGATTCAGCATCCTGTATAATGGCAGGAACCAGCCCACCCATTTTTTCGAAATCAAGTTCCATTAAACTAACCTCAATAGTAAAACCTTGCAATTTAAAATACTATTGATTTTCTGTCAACCTTATAATAGCCTAAGAATAAAAAAACAAAAGGATCTCTATCCTTAACATCAAGATTTTTTTGTCCTTTAGGTCGTTATTAATCCTAAATGATGATAAGGAAATGTAATTTTTTGAAAAAAGGACTTATTTATGCCATCTATTTCTCATTTCCAGATATACAAACCAGCTGAACCCTGTGGCTTGACTGGGGAAAATTTAAAACAAACAATGGAAAAAATTATTTTAGAACGTCTATCCTCAAACGGGAGAGAGTTTGATCTCAAAGGATACTGCGTTGGAAGTAATGGAATGACAATTTTCTCAGAGGATGATCGTTTATCTAATGTAAAGAGATTGAATCTTGGAGGAAATCGAATTGGTGATATAGGAGCAAAACTTTTAGCTGAATCACCAATTTTTTGTAAATTACAGTGGATAGAGTTGGGGGGAAATGATTTGGGCCCAGAAGGTATCCGAGCAATTTGTCGGTCTACTACTTTGAAGAAATTAAAAACACTAAATGTTTACCGAAATTTAATTAAAAATCAGGGAGTAAGGTTTATTGCAAAAGAAAATTGTTTAAGCCAATTGGAGGAATTGGACTTGGCTCAAAATGAAATTGGGGACGAGGGGGTAATGGCTCTCGCGGTATCCAAATTGTTTCCGAATTTAGTAGCACTTTATATGGATAATAACTTTGCTTCGGCAGAAGCTAAAGAAGATGCTAAAGGTTGTCCCAACTTTCGTAAGCTCGAGTCTCTAAATTTATAACCTTAATTGTGGTCTTTTGTAAGTCATGGAGTTCCCTGAAGATTTTAAAAATAAACGATATGGGAAAGGTTCTTTGCTTATTGCCAACCCAGTTTTGCCTGATCCAAATTTTTCACGAACCGTGATTTTGTTATGTAATCATGATGAACAGGGCTCCTTCGGATTAGTGATCAATCGTTCGGCTCAATTGGGAGCGACGGATCTGTTTTCTAGTATTGATATTCTTAAATCATATAATGGGAAGATCTACATTGGCGGTCCTGTTTCTGAAGAAATGGTCTTTTATCTTTATCGATCGACCAAGAGCATTGATGGCCTGGACGAAGTATGTCCCGGGATTTATTTTGGTAGTAGTTTAGAAACACTTGAATCGCTTTACCTTGATATCGCAAACCCACAGCAGAATATTCGTTTTTATCTGGGGTATTCTGGATGGTCAAGTGGTCAATTAGATGGAGAAATGGAACAAAATAGCTGGTTG
>JABGTQ010000086.1 GCA_018647025.1 Nitrospina sp.
ATTAGTGAATTAAGAATAATTAATAAACAATTAATTGATTTTTAACGGTTTCGATTTTATTAATACAACAAGGACTAATAAGTTAAACTATTATTCTAATAGATTCACCCGTTTAATATTTTTATAAATTTTAAACTTTATTAAATAATATTTAGTTTGTTGATGCATATGCCTAAAGACTTGTAAGCCACTTCCTTTGTTGAATGTTACAACGATATGTATAATTTAACTCGTAGTGATTTGCTTTTAGCTTTTGTGAAAAATCTTAGGTTTTTGTTTTCTTGGAGGAAGGATAATGGAGGGTGATCTAGAACAAACAGAAGAAATGAGAGACTCCAAAAAGGAAGTTCTAAATAGACGAATTTCATTTTGGTTATCGTTTACCTTGGCTGTAGTAATAACATTTTGGTATTACGCCATGAACCCACCGGACACTAATGAAATGCGGAAAATGAGGGTATTCTTTAAGGAGAACATAATGGATATTGCCAAATTTATAAGGCTCCCACGCGATGAGCTAAAGGAGTTCGCGGATTCTAAGAGTCATCCTTTTTACCAAACATACCTCAAGTCATCAAAGCCTGAGAAAGAAAAAATAAATGCTTTGATACATATATCGCGTGATTACAGTCCGAATCAATATTGGTTCAACATGTTATTTTTGTGGACGATTGCATTCTCTGCTCTTTGGTTTTTGGGGTTAATATTAGAGGCTTGTATTATTCTTGTCCGACAAGAAGATGCGGAAAGAAAAAAAAGGATAAAAACTAAATCTAGATAATTATCTGTGAGAATGAGGCTTAATTATTTATTCCAGTAAATGCAGGGGTATTGAAAATGGACGGCAATACTATTCGTTTGTTAATTTTTATTTCAGTTTTTGTGCTGATGCTAATTCTTGAAATATTTTTTCCAAGACATTCAACGGTAGATTCAAAACCTCGCCGACTTGGAATACACCTTGGCCTTTCAGGATTAAACACACTACTGCTTAAATTTGTGTTTGGTGCCGCAGCAGTTGGTGCTGCAAAAAATTTTGAAATCAAGGGTTGGGGTTTGCTTAATATGTTGGACTGGAACAACGTGTTAGAATTTTTTTTGGTAATAATTATTCTAGACCTATCGATTTATCTCCAGCATATAATTGTTCATAAGGTTCCTCTGTTCTGGAGGTTTCACGTTGTTCATCACTCAGATCTTGATCTCGATGCATCATCCGGCTTGCGCTTTCATCCGGTTGAGATTCTTGCGTCAATGCTCTATAAAGTTGGAATTATTTTTCTACTAGGCCCAGCTCCTATAGCTGTACTATTATTTGAAGCAGTTCTTAATGGGATGGCTATTTTTTCACACTCTAATGTAGCATTACCGGTTAAAGTCGATCACTTTTTTAGAAACTTAATAGTGACGCCTGATATGCACCGAATTCATCACTCTGTAGAAGTGGATGAGACGAATTCAAATTATGGATTTAACCTATCAATTTGGGACCGATTTTTTGGTACCTACAAAAAAGAGGCACTAAAAGAACAACCCAAAATTGTAATAGGTATAGATGTATTTCGAAGTCCAAATGAATTAACGTTCTATAACCTTCTGATGATGCCAAAAAATTACGGAAAACTAACATATGTCACCTAGGTATTACTTTATTTCTGGAATTATAGTAGTCGTTTTAACAATAATCATCAGCTGGTGGGAGCAAAAAACATCGGTAAAAGAATTTTTTTTTGTTTTTTGTCGGGTAGTAATATTGATGTTCATACTACTTTGTATGGTGGTTGGTTTCTCCGAACTTTTAGTATATTTGGATATTGCTCAAGATGGATTTGTCATTAAAAGAGATGAGTTTATTATTCAAAGGGAAGGAGTTAAGTGACAGGCTGGGTTAGAATTTTCAACAATAATTACTTTAGTCATGTTTCTTTCTTGCTTGGGAATGATTTTTTCATGGTGATGCTGATTTATTCATCATTCATGCACGACGACAAGAATAATCATAAAGAGGATAGTAAAAAGCTTGGGTTTTAAGTATAGCTCTGGTGTAGGGATCGCAGGGTGGATATTTTTTATGGTTATTATGTAAATTCTTCATGTGGGTATTTTTTAAAATCAACCGGCTAAAAGATCGACTAAATGACTACATTCGTCTTTTACATCCATAGTTTCTTTTTTTTCAAAGTCATCAAGGTCTCCGCTTTCTAATAGATCATCGAGTAGTTGAATCGCGTCATTTAAACCACCGGCAACTATGTCAAGTTCAGTTTCATTTAACGAGTAAATAGAAGGATTCTGGCGTAGTTTATTGCAAACTTTTAAATACTTATCTTTGTAATCTAATAGCTCTACCCGCTTTCTTCCTGTGACATCCTCTTTAAGTTCTTTGTCTATGTCCGATATGGCGTCATTCAAAGCAATCTTTACAGCTTCCATATTCTTTTCTGTGATCATAGCTAATGACATCTTTTACTTCCTTCCCATTAAATAGAATGTTTTTGTTACTAGTGTGGCCATAAATTAAATATACACTGATGAATCAAATAATTTTAATTATAAAATATCTTCTAAAAAAATGAAAATTTATTTAAATAGTATTTTAAAAGTCATACAAGTTTATTGGATTGGGGATTGATAAGTGAATAAGCCTAAAATCTAAGGACCAGTATGAGCTGTCTACCTAGTCAATTGACATTAAAGTAACTTATAAGTAGTTTTAATTATTTTATGACTGGAAGTTTATCTTAAAGATTCTTTTAATATAGAGTTTTGTGTAAGAAAATTATAGATATATGTTTTCTCTAAACCTAATTTCGGTGGGGAAAACCACCCTGTTACCATTCCATTTAGTATTTATTTTTATAATTAGGAAAATTTTTATTTTTCTGTGGATAGAGTTTTCGGAGTAAATTTATCTCTATTGGGATAGCCTTTCAAAAATCAGAATATTTAAAATGATGAACTGCTAAATTTATCTCCAAAGATACTTATCAGTAATAGAGGCATTTGTATTGGAAAATCCATCAATGATTCGACTGTTCTTAAAAAAATGATCACTAGTTTAGATCCACCTAGAATCTAATTATAAACTTGGAAAATATTTTTTTAGTATTGACTGAGTGGAACTTCCTGGAAGACATTCGCCTAGCTCGAAGGGCAAACTACTATAACCTTCCCCTTTATAATAGTTAGGTTTTTAAAAATATACAGAAGTAAAAGAGATTAATAATGCAGAAAACTGTGGATAATTTTTGGATTAATTTTTTATGCTATTGGATAAACTTTATTCAGTGAATCTGTTTCTATGCGAGATAAATAGAAAAGGGTTTACGAAAAAAAATCGTAAAAACTAATATCTTTATGGGCCCAGGAGGACTCGAACCTCCGACCGCCCGGTTATGAGCCGGGAGCTCTAGCCAACTGAGCTATAGGCCCCCAAGATGATCAACTTTCAATAAAGCTACGCAGCTTTTTACTTCGGCTTGGATGCCTTAGTTTACGAAGGGCTTTAGCCTCGATTTGACGGATTCTTTCACGAGTAACAGAAAAATCTTGACCAACCTCTTCCAAAGTGTGTTCGGAATCCATTCCGATTCCAAATCTTTTACGAAGCACTTTTTCTTCCCTCGTAGCTAATGTTGAAAGTACTTTTACGGTTTGATCTTTAAGGTCTTTTTTGACTACTGAATCAACCGGTGAAATAACTTTTTTATCTTCTATGAAATCACCGAGATGACTATTCTCTTCTTCACCGATTGGAGTTTCTAGTGAGATAGGTTCTTTGGCAATTTTTAAAACCTTACGAACTTTGTCTATAGGCAGAGTCATTTTTTTTGCAATTTCTTCAGGTGTCGGTTCACGCCCGAGTTCTTGAACTAGATGTCTAGAAACACGGATGAGTTTGTTAATGGTTTCGATCATATGAACTGGGATTCGTATAGTCCTTGCCTGGTCAGCAATAGCCCGAGTTATAGCTTGTCTTATCCACCAAGTAGCATAGGTACTAAACTTATATCCTCGTTGGTATTCAAATTTATCTACGGCTTTCATAAGACCTATGTTTCCTTCTTGAATAAGATCTAGAAACTGCAATCCGCGGTTGGTGTATTTTTTAGCTATGCTGACTACTAATCGAAGGTTTGCTTCTGCGAGCTCTCTCTTTGCATTTTTTTCTTTAATTCGACCACGTGCTATTGATCGAACTGTAGCGAGTAGGAGTTCTTTCGGTGTTTCTATTTTGAGCTCAATTTGTTTTATTTTTCTACGCCCTGGCTGGACTAGCTTTAAGCATTCTTCATATTTTTTACTTGTGATGCTTCCCCCACGCGGTAACTTCACACTTTTTAATTTTTTCCAATTACCTGAGTGTTTTTTAATGTCGGCAAATTTCATGCCCCATGCGCGTTCAAATTCGCGCTCTTCTTTCCCGACTAATCGTATTTCAGCTGCAACTGCATAGATTTTTTCAATTATATCGTCCATCGTATTTGGGGTTAACTTCATACTGCGCATGCTTTTTTTAAGAAGACTTTTTTGATTTATTTCTTGTTGTTCATGTTTTTTCCTAGCTTTATCTGTTAGCTTACTTGTGATTTTACTTTGAAGTGTTGTAAATTTTTTTGAAGTAGTCTTAAAAATTTTAATTTCGTTTAAAAATTTTTTAGTTTCTTTAGCTTCTATTTGAATTTTTTTTTCTTCTGGTTCGTTTGTTAGAACTACATCAAAGAGATTAATTTCGCCTCGTTTTGTTTGTTCACCTAACTGAACTATTTCTTTGAGCGTAATAGAACAGCTAGATACTGATGCAATAACTTCATGTTGTCCGTCCTCAATTTTTTTTGCTATGGTAACTTCTCCTTCACGTGTGAGTAAGGAAATAGTGCCCATCTCTCTAAGGTACATACGGACAGGATCGTCAATAGATACACTCTCACTTTTGGTGGCGGATGAATTATCAGACTGTGCAGCTTCTTTTTCCTCAGAGGTTCTATTTTCAGAAACAAGCTTTTTCCCTGCGGAGTCAGAATCTACAACATGTATATCGTTTTCTCCAAATACATTCATCAAGCCATCAATTTGTTCCGGAGCGATAAAATTAGAAGGTAAAGCATTGTTGACGTCTTCATATGTCACATAACCTTTTTCTTTACCTTTTAAAACCAATTGTCCAATTTCATTAGATTGGCTAAATTCCCCCAAGTTTGACATTGTTTTTACCTCTCCATATGGATGTAAATAACTTTTATGTAATTTTCATAAAAGTTTTTCAGGATTGAGAACTGATTCGAAGTTGCGTCAAACGTAATTTTTCCAACTCATTTTGAATTTTTTGAGAACGTTCGGATTCTCCAGCAACTATCGCCTCATTTCTTTGTTTTTTTAGCTCTTCAACTTGCTGATTATGAGATTTTTTTTTTAATGCCTTTGCGCAGTCATAAACTGTTTGTTTTGGGTTATCGAATAATATTGCAGTTACACCGATCTCACTCAAAATATTTTTTATTCTAGGTTCATCTATTTGA
>JABGTQ010000087.1 GCA_018647025.1 Nitrospina sp.
CGAATTTAATTCTTCGGCTCGAAAGAGGTGGGGAAGTTTTTCCCGGACATCTCCAAAAACAACGAGTATATTTTTTAGCTGGGAGGAACGAATATTCTCAAGTATTTTTTTGATACCGTCCTGGGAAAAATCTATACCTACGAAATTACTATCTGGCTCTCGTTTAGCCATGGAGATTAAAAATTCCCCCATACCAAAACCAATTTCAAGCTTTAAAGGATGGTCATTACCAAACCGGCTTTGCCAATTCGGATTCTCTTTAACATCAAGAAAGTAAGGGTCATCCACAACAAAAGTTGTGGAAGAGGGTCTGGCAGTCAATAATCCCATGGCTGATAGAGCATCAAACTATTTATTTAACCAATATATCATTCATCTTGTTTGCAGCATCATCTAGTTTCTTTCCTGCTTTTTCTGCTGGACATTTTTCTTAACAACCAACGGTGCCAAACACAGAAATAATTAAAACCAGTGTTATCATTAATTTTTTCAAGTTATTGATAACTCTCCTCTCATATAAAATATCTTCTCAAAATAATCTATTTCTAATTCTATTCGGTTCCAAATTAAAATGGAATCTAAATATTGTGTTAAGGTATTTAATAGTAAATATGAATAAATTACTACAAATATCGTTTCTCCTATCCATTGTATTCTTGACCTCTTTTGCCTATGCTCACGGCATGTCAGAAGCGGAAAAACAAAGCATTTTACAAGGAGGCAATCTTCAATATCTGAAAATAGGTGCCACCCATATGCTGACGGGTTACGATCATCTTCTATTCGTTTTTGGCATTGTTTTTTTTCTGACCACATTCTTGGATGTCGTCAAATATATCACTGCCTTCACTATTGGTCATAGTATCACTCTCATCACCGCAACATTAATGGGAGTAACGGTAAATTATTTTTTGATCGATGCGGTGATCGCGCTCAGCGTTTGTTATATCGGCTATGAGAACCTGGGAGGATTTAAAAAGTTATTCGAAAAGGGACTGAATATGATCTGGGCCGTTTTTATCTTCGGCCTGATTCATGGATTAGGACTCTCAACCCGATTGCAACAACTCCCCTTAGGAGACGAAGGAATTGTCTGGAGAATCCTTTCCTTTAACCTAGGGATAGAACTGGGGCAAATAGCAGCATTATGTGTGATGATCGCATTACTATTTAAATGGCGACGTACTCCATCTTTTCTAAAAATAAGTAATGCCTCTAATAATGCCTTGATTTATGCAGGGACCTTTTTATTTTTATTCCAAATGCATGGCTACTCACATACCCTCGATCCAGATGAATTTCCCTTCCCGGAAGACAGCCATTTCCACGCCCACGAAAAAATGGATGCGCAAGTTTCTGCACCGGGCAGTGAATACCTGAAACTTTCTAAATCCGAAGTTTCAGATCCTCTCGATTTTTAACTACTCCTTAATTTAAAGAATACTCTTTATTTTCTTTTACCAATTGGCGGGCTTTGTTGAGGTCTTCGGTAGGGAATTTACAGACATTGTTTTCACAGACATAAACGATCGTACGGCCCTCGGCGGTAACTTTGTTTTCAAATACCGGGAAAGACGATTTGAATTCAGGCGAAATATAGCCAACAGTTTTATTAGGTAAGAACTCTGTACGTAACATTCCAATAACCGCATCTTTTTCGTTGGACTGCTTTGTCCCTACTACAACGACTTCTTTAGAAGTGTCTAGGTAAAAATCTAAGGCAATGAACATTTGCGCAAACGCATTATGTGATTGACTCATCATCTTCCCCGCCAGTGTAAATATGGTTTTGGCTTTATCTACATAAGGGTTGTGCAAAGTAAAATTATATAGTTTTAGCAAATTCAATGCCGACACGGCGTTACTATTAGGACGTGCATTATCCTCAAATTTTTTATTGCGACCGGGTAATAAGCTCCCTTGTCTTTCGGAGAAAAAATACCCACCGCTTGCTTTATCCCAAAAGAGTTCATCTTGCTTTTTCTGCAATATATTAGCCCATGTCAACCATTCTTCATCGAAG
>JABGTQ010000088.1 GCA_018647025.1 Nitrospina sp.
AAGCTTCAAAACTACTATGCAAAGCACCATAGCTTTCCTTCGTATGCGCGGCTATGTCGTGTTCTTGGGCTTGCGGCAAAATCAGCTGTTAATAAGGTGTTGTTACGGCTTGTTGAACAGGGGTATTTGAAGCGAACTGTGGATGAGGTGTGGGTTCCAGCTGAAAGCTTTTTCGAGAGAAAGCTCTCTGATGCGCCAGTTGTTGCAGGCCTTCCAACCTTCGTATCTAATGTGACTGCTGATCCGTTTATGATTGATCAATTCCTTGTTAATAATCCATCAAAGACAATTTTGGTTCCTGTCCAAGGAGACTCAATGATAAATGCTGGGATAAATGACGGCGACGTGGTTGTTGTTGAGCTCGGTTCTACGGCAAACAACGGGGATATTGTTGTTGCTGCTGTAGACGATCAATTTACAGTGAAAACTCTTGGCAAAAAACGAGGGAAAGCAGTTTTATTACCAGCGAATGATTCTTATCCTATCATTCGACCAAAGGAAAGCCTTGAAATTATAGGTGTGATTGTCGGCCTAATTCGAAAATATGGGAAATAAGATGGATACGCTCTCTTTAATAGGGATAAAGCCGAATTTATCTCATAATGAGTGGCCTGTTTTTACTTCTACCGTCTCGGCTGGCTTCCCATCCCCAGCGGATGACTACATAGAGAACCATATCGATCTTAACGAATACCTTGTTCAGCATAAAGAGGCGACATTTTTTTTAAGAGTTCAAGGAGATTCTATGACGGGACGGGGTATTCTAAACAACGATTTGTTAGTTGTAGACCGTTCTTTGCCAGTCAGGGATGGCAATATTGTTATCGCAACTGTAGATGGTGAGTTCACAGTCAAGCAGCTAGTTTATAGCCATAAGGGTTCCGTATTAAAAGCCGCCAATTCTAAGTACCAAGATATTATTGTCGACCCCGAGAACGATTTGGAAATATGGGGGGTTGTTCGTTGGGCGATTCACAAGTTATGGCCGTAGTAAACCGAAGCATTGCGTTGATTGATTGTAATAATTTCTATGTATCCTGTGAGCGTGTATTTGATCCTTCGTTAAAAAGAAAGCCGATCATCATTCTTTCTAACAACGATGGGTGTGTTATTGCAAGGTCACAGGAAGTAAAGGATTTTGGAATTAAGATGGGTGTGCCGTGGTTCAAGGTTCAAAAATTAGCTAGGTACTACAAGATTATTGTTTTTTCTAGCAACTACACGCTCTATGCTGACATGTCAAATCGAGTGATGAAAATCATTTCAGAATTTGCTTCTAATCAAGAGGTTTATTCGATAGACGAGTCTTTTCTTGATTTAACTGGATTCAATCATTTAAATCTTACCGACTATAGTCAGAATATTCGATCTACAGTTAATAGGTTAGTGGGTATGCCGGTATGTGTTGGGGTCGGAAGCTCAAAGACACTTGCAAAGCTTGCTAATCATATAGCTAAGAAGTGCTCTCTTTTTGATGGTGTCTGTAACCTTAATGAAATAACGCGGAATACATTAGATGTTCTGTTTTCTGAAATCAAGGTTGGGGAGGTGTGGGGTGTTGGTAGGCGCACTGAAGAAAAACTAGCTAAACTTGGTGTCACTACAGTCTTCGATCTTAAACAATCATCACCACAAGCGCTACGTAAACAATTTTCTATTCTGATGGAACGAACGGTTAGAGAGTTGAATGGAGAGTTTTGCATTCCTTTAGAAAAAAGTAATCCTCCTAAAAAACAATTGGTATGTTCGCGTGGATTTGGTAACCCCGTATCTTCACTGAGCGAACTTAGCGAAGCTATAATTATGTATACCACGCGCGTTGCCGAGAAGTTGCGACGTCAAAGGTCTATGACGGCCACGGTTTATATTTTTATCCAAACTAATCCATTCAAAAAAAAAGACCAACAATATAACCCGGGATGTCTTATCCATTTAGCTAGTCCTACTAATGACACACGAATACTGATCAGAGCAGTACTCGTTGGGTTGAAGAGTATTTACAAACCTGGTTTTAAGTATAAAAAGGCAGGTGTCATGCTTGAGGGGTTATTACCTTTCAACCAAGCTCAGAAGAGTTTATTTGATGACAAGGGGTCTCAGGCGTACTCAGAAAATCTCATGCAAGCTATAGATACAATCAATAAAACGATGGGTTCTGGCACGATCAAATTTCTTGGAGAAGGATTGGAAAAACAATGGGAAGCGAAAGCAGAAAGAAAGACACGATGCTATACAACTCGTATTAATGAAATACCAGTGGCGTACTGTTAACTATAAAATTAATAGTTATATTTATTATTACTGTTAGGGATATCGAGTAGTTTATTTTTAAATCCCTATCTCCCAGCTCAACTGTAATATTTTAGAGATATTTTTGAGTTCATTTGAGCAGTTTAATGTATTAGATAGTGTGTTTAATGCCTTTATGGTCCTTGACTTGGAGCGTCCCGAAACATTGAGCAGAGGGTTTTTTTTAATGAGAGTTAGTTTTTTTTTATTTTTTTCGCCTGTATATTTATAAACACAATATAAAAATCCATTTTTTTCTAAGTAAATTGATTTCTGTGTGGGTGTTGGAGGTGCGGCATTGAAACTCAATTGGATTTTTTTTTCTGTTAAACACTGATCTGGTTGGTGCCAAGATTGTGTGTCAAATTCAATAAAATCTACTCTTTTCCAAATTGATTGAGTGATTCTCCCGGTAGTACGAATTTGAAGACTGCCAATGCTATGATCAGACCGTATTTTGCCTTCAAGTCGTTCTATTACTTTTGATGTTTTGGTGGCTAGCGGGTTGATTTTTTTATGGCCTTTACATTTTCAGAAGAAATGAAATTAAAT
>JABGTQ010000012.1 GCA_018647025.1 Nitrospina sp.
AATTGAAACTATGGTTAATAATATGGTCAAGGAGATCAACCAACAGGATACTCCCATAATTGATGTCCGGTTCACAGACAATCACTGTTTTTTATTATTGGGTGAAAATAAGAGAGCGATTTAAGTAATAAAAAATTATGCGAATAACTAAAGAGTTTATAGACACCCTTTCTAATAGAATAGTTCAATCCTTGATAGAAAAAGATATGATCATATGGGAAGAGACACCCGACAAGCTTGAATCTATCATTGTCGCGATCGTAACAGAAGATTTGATGGTTGAAGATCTTTTGAACGAAGAAGTAAAAACTCTTCTCGAATCCAAAACTGAAGAATATGAAAGAAGCATGATGGATTATGGCCGAGTATTTCAAATGGTTAAATCTAAACTGGTTCGCGAACGTGGGCTCATCCTATGAAAATTAGCCGAGATAAAATCAGTCATATAAGCAGTCTTATCGTTAAGGATTTTGCCAAGCGAGACGAATTGGATTACAAGGTCGATTTAAATGATGTGAGACGGGATATCGCTCGCGTGATGACAGATATTTTAAAGTTGGACGACAAAGCAGACGGTGAAGCAAGAAGAGTTATGAACACCTATAAAAATGCCCCGCGTGAAGGCTCCCCAGAATGGGACATCATGTACCAGAAACATTTCGATGAATTCATGAACAAACAGGGAATCTAAATCCCCTCTCCCCTTAAATCCTCTAGATTAATCTGAACTGGCAGTTTGCTTAATTGCAAAAATAAAATCTTCTGCCCCCGCATTTCTAGCGTCTCCAATTATCTTTCAAAAACCTCAAATTCAATATTCTTATCTCCATGAAATTAAATAATTTTGGATATTTCTTGAGTTAATTCCACCTTCTAAAACAAATGTCAAACCCTATTTACAATACGGCGTGCAAACCTACTTTCTTTTTTGGCATTCGACAGACAATTGTTTTTGAAATGCATTAATTTCTTCACTTTTATATTGGAAATGAAAGCTGAAAAAACTTGAGGATCTGTTTTTCATATATCTTAAAATTTCCACATACTTTCCGAATTTTAAAGCCAACTTTTCCAGCACATCTGAAAGCCCCGAGCGTCCACCTCTAGCGCGCTTCAGACTGCAAGCCGCCGAATTGTAGTAGGAACCTCCTTTATCAAAATAAGCGTCGCCTAAAATATTGCTGTTCTGACTGAACAGTCCAAGATAAAACAGTAGGAAGTCTGCATTAACTCTAAATACTTGATAGATATCGGACGCATTATCCAAATTGATTGCTATTTTCCCCGCATCTGATGAGGTGTTAACTAAATACGAGCTATTTGTAGTGAATTTTGGATTGACGAGTTCCGACAAAGATATGGTTATGTATTGATTAATATCTTCTTCATAATTCAGGTCATTATTCTTAATTTCTTTCCAATGTGCCTCTTTCCATTCAAGTTCACGCTGATCTTCCAAAATAGGATCGTATTCAGCATTGGAGGGTTGGTTGTTATCAATCCGGGCGTTTAGAAAATGGTTGGAAAAATAAGACTCTGTGGTATCGGTTTCCAGGGAATCAGTATAAATAAAATTTATCGGCATAAAACCTCCAATTAAAATTTATTCAATGGTCTAAACCTACTATCTATCATCACACTGTCTTTTTATATTGCAATGGTTTTTAGTCGCTTTCGAGAAGTTTGGCAGCACGGCAAGGAGAGTGCTAATTCTGGCTATAGAAAGAAGGAGAGTAGATTATGCTAACCACTTTTTTTGAGCCATGGCAAGAACTTCGTCATAAACTTTTTTTACAGGTACCATTTTCTTGTGAGCTACATTTCTGCAATCTTCAAATTCTGGAGCTACTTGAACTGTTTCTCCATCTAAGCTTCCAATTTTGATTTTAATGACACCATAGGAAGTTTTTAATTTCTGTATCTCTCGATCCAAAGTCAATCTACCTACCTCATAAAATCTTACTCCAAATGAAGTTGTTTCTCTCAATAGAATTTTTGACAACACTTCTCTTTCTTTTTGCTCAGCAAGAACAGAAACTTTAGTGGCAGGTCGGCTCTTTTTCATAATGATAGATGAAAAATAAACATCAAGCGCTCCTGCTTTGAAAAGCGATTCCATTACCGCATCAAATATTTCTGGATTCATATCATCAATGTTTGTTTCAATCATTACCAGGCTGTCATTTTTTTTCAATGACATCTCGCCAACCATAACTCTTAACAGATTAGGCATAGCGGAAATAATGCGACTGCCTGCCCCATAACCATCTTCTGTAATGGTCATCTCTGGTACAGATTG
>JABGTQ010000089.1 GCA_018647025.1 Nitrospina sp.
AGTAGTGGATGACCGTAACATCATAAATCTAAGGCGAAACGGTAAAGTAGTTCTTTTAACAGCAAGTTTGGAAAAAATTATTCAGCGGATGAGACTAAGTACAGATCGTCCTGCACTCGAAGGAGAACTTAGTTTTGAAGAAGAACAGAAAAAAATTTTAAGTGAGCGTGACCCTAAATACCGAGCCGCCGCAGATTGTATTTTTAAAACAACTCACGAGAAGCCCTATAAGACAGCAATGAAAATTATTGAACGCTTCAAAAAGGAGGGTTGGATCTAAAATGATTAGCCCTCTATTTAAAAGTCTCTTAGATAATAGTATGTTTTTAATTCCTCTAGAAATGGACAACGAAGAAAATCCATTGGAAGGAGGTGAAATGGAAAGTTTTTTACGGACTGAGAATACAGCAAAGCCTCAATTCAAGCTTCAGCTTGATGATAAAGATGTTAACTTTGAAGAACTAGAGGATCTTTTGGAATATCCACGGCTCAATACAGTGGGAGAACTGTGGTTGGATCGGAACGAATTTGGTAATAAAGGAGTAGAGCTATTGTCCATCGCAGAGCAACTGAGTGGCCTTCGAGTGCTCTCTTTAGCTGGGAATAAGCTTACCGATCATGCGCTTAGCACTTTGGCTAACTCCAAGGCTTTGTCTGAGTTAAAACGCTTGTTCATTCAAAATAATTTTCTTGGATCTAAAGGAGTTACTGATTTAGCCCAATCGCAGGTCATAACTTCTCTTGAAATTCTATACCTTAAACAGAATCCACTTAGAATAGACGGGGCAAAGGCTTTAGCGAATTCATGCGCTTTTAAGGATATGAAGGAATTGTATTTGGGGCGAACGCAATTAGGGAATGATGGATTAGCTCAGTTGTGCAATGGTGGTTCATGGCCAAACCTTACAGCTTTATCTTTAGCTCAAAATGGTTTGGATGATAAGTCAGCTCATATGCTAGCTGAAACTAAATTATTTCCCAAACTCATTACCCTTGATTTATATAATAATAATATTAGTGATGAAGCAGTGGATGCGATTAGGTGTTCTCCGCACTTAAAATGTTTGCGAATTTTGCAAGTTAATTGAATCTGGTATTAGATTTTGAAGGTCCTACACCGCATAATCCCGAGTCGAAAAGAAATTCTTCAGCATTTTGATAAAAATGATGCAGTAATGGCTCAACTGATTCGAGAATCGGGCCCTATAAAACTTAAACGTAATCGAAATTATTTTAACGTGTTGTGTAATGCGATTATCGGTCAGCAAATTTCAGTTGCAGCAGCAGATGCTATCACAATCCGATTTAATAAGCTTTTTAATGGTCATCTTCCCACTCCCAAGGAAGTATTAAAGTTGTCAGCAATTGACTTGAAAAATGTAGGTTTGTCAAAGCAAAAGGTTGCATATTTAAAGGATTTGAGTTTTCATTTTCATAAAAAATTACTACGTCCGCATCGCCTGCATCACATGGATAATAATGAAGTCATTAGCCAACTAACTGAGGTTCATGGTATTGGAAGATGGACGGCTGAAATGTTTCTGATATTTTCACTCAATCGACCGGATGTCTTACCACTAGGAGACTTGGGGTTACAATTAGCGCTTAAAAAATTATATCGTATGCGGAAGCTACCTACTGCCAAAAGAATGCAAACTCTTGGAAGAAAATGGAATCCGCTTGAAACAGTAGGCACTTGGTATGCTTGGCGAGCACAAGATGAAAAAATTGTGAGCTATTGAATATTATTTTATAGGGAGAGGCACATGAATTTTATTAATGAAGAGATAGAAAATTACGTTTACGATCATACACAGATTGAAGATGATCTTTTGTGGCAATTGGAGTTGGAAACTTATGATCAATTGGAAGTTCCTCACATGCTTACGGGACGAATTGAAGGGCAGTTACTTAAGATGCTTGCAGGACTTGTGGGTGCAAGACGAATCGTTGAAGTAGGTACTTTTGGTGGTTATAGTGCTATTTCGATGGCTGAAGCTCTTCCAGAGGATGGCTACCTTATCACCTGTGAGGTGGACCCTATTGCAATTAAATTCGCAAAAAACTTTTTTGATAAAAGCCCGCATGGAAAAAAAATTTTTTTAAAAGAGGGCCTAGCATTGGATACTTTGAAAAACCTCTCTGGTTCTTTTGATATGGCTTTTGTTGACGCTGACAAGGAAAATTATTTGAATTATTATGAGGCCTTACTTCCAATTATGAGGCCAGGTGGGCTGATTGTGGTTGATAATGTTTTATGGAGTGGAAGAGTGTTAAATCCAAAAGAGCCTTCTGATCATGCTATTCACAAGTTTAATCAAAGGGTCATGCTCGATCACCGGGTTGAGAAAGTTATGCTTACGATAAGAGACGGCGTATCACTACTTCGAAAACGTTGATTAAATTTTTGCAAGGTGAAAGCGATTGAAGATGTTCTGTTAAGTGTGATAGCTTGGCTTCCCAGTATATGATTTTTTAAGTTCATTTTCATAGTAGTAGCACTTTTTTTAGCAACTAATTTTTTTTTAATTCATGGAATTTTACCTATGGCAGAAACTTTAGGAAGTCTTATAGATAAGCTCTCTATTAAAAATTTACGTTACTGGCACTTAGATGAGGCTTCTCAAGCTAAAGAAGCCTCTGACCCTCAAAAGCAAGAACTAATGGCCAAGATGGAGTTGGTTGATCGTCAGCGAAAAGAGTTGTTAGAAGAAATCGATACTTTCCTGACTTCTGCTCTTGCCGGTGAAGTTAGAATTCGCGATGAAAAAGTTAAACTTTATAAAAATCTCAACGTTACCTCAGCAAAAAATATAAATCACTTAGGGGAAGCGGTGAGCAAGTTAGCAATGAGTAACATTAAACTATGGCACCTTGAAGATGAGGTTAGACGGGAAGATTTGCCCGATATTGATGTAGTAAAGACTAAGCGAAAAATAGACACGAACAATCAAGAACGTAA
>JABGTQ010000090.1 GCA_018647025.1 Nitrospina sp.
CGTAAATTTAGACAATTTTGAAAAATTGGGACTTATAGAAATTTTGGACAACAAAATGTTTTCAACAAGCGAACAAAAAAACCCTATAGGTAGTATAGGTAGGGTAGAGGAGAAGAGAGTATTTATCCAAGCGGGAAATTGAAAAGAAACAAAATAAGAAACAATCATAAGTCAACTTGCCTACCACATCAGTCATCTCTCCTTAGCCTTAACCTCCCGCTCATCTATCTCCTGCAGTAATTCGACAAGAGTGAACCCAGCATTCACATCAGCATGAATTTCCCTTGGTATTAACCTTGCCAGCATTCTATAAAACTCAGTCTGATTGTGATGTGTTCATTAAAGTTAATGAAAATAAATTAATTGTAAATAAGTAGCAATCTTGTATTGCAGGCATATATTAAAGGAGTAAACCTTTAACTCCTGAGGTTAATAAAATGGAAAGCCCGCCAAATTAGCTTAAGTATTCCTACCCATAATTTTTAAATTCATTTTTTTAAAATATTTTAGAACACCCATAGGAGGTACTTTATATGGAGTGGTATACCTTTGGACTAGATCGAATAATGATGTTTCTCTGTGCTTTTGCTGTAGCTTTGGTAGTTATTCTTACAGTTATGTTTGGGCAAGATGAGAGGGGCCCGAAGAGATATATTGAGATGAACTGATCTTTTTTCATACGAATGGAGTTTTATTTACTAGTCTGTCAATCAGGGTTTCTAGAGAAAGGAGGTTGCCTATTAGATTGACAAAATGAAGGACTTTTGAAAATTGACTATGTACTTAATTTTTCACAAAGGGAGGACATTATGGAAGCTGAGAATCCGCCTAATCATTAATTCACATAAGACAAAAATAAATTTAATTCCGATATAAATTGGAATATGCCCGATCTTGACCGAATGACTTAAAAGACGGGTCAACAAAAAAATAAAAGCCCCCTTCCCTACAATGGGGTTGAGGGGCTTTTTTGATTGTATTTAGATGTTATATAGAAATTTATAAAATATTAGAAGTTTCATTAGTCTTTATCCTTATTGAAAGAAGGAGCATGGTCGATATAAAGGTATGAAACATTTATGGGGGACTGTAAAATGTCTAAAAACCCGAACTTTAAAACCTTGCAGAGACTTATCGAAGAACTTGGGAGTATTGCAGCTGATGAAGGCACCTATTTAACGAAGGTTTACACGAAATTGTCAGGTTCTTATACAAGTGTAACATGGAGATATAATAATAAGTTCTTTTCCGTTGAATATCCTAATTCCGATCAAAATAAGAGAGGTTTAAATAATGCGTATACGAATACCCGTAGAGGTCTTAATAGAATAGGTTTATCTATGGAAGACATGAAGTCTTTATCTCAAGATTATATTGGGAAAAACCTATCTGTATCCAAAAAGCTTAGTCAGATTTGGAAATGTCTTGAACAAAAGAGGTGGGGGTTTTTATGGCGGTTTAAGAAATGGAATGATTAATTTAACTTGCAATATTAAACCATCACTCCTTCCTTAGCCTGAGCCTCCCGTTCATCTATCTCCCGATTGCATTCAACAAGAGTGAATCCAGCATTCACATCAGCATGAATCTCCCTTGGCATTATCCTTGCCAGCATCTTATAAAACTCAGTCTCATTACATCTTGCCCATTCAACCAAGTTATCTACTCCACCTATCTCCTCAAAGGCATCTATGAATGCTGCTTTCAAAGTGGTGAACTTATTCTTTGAACCTACTGGGCGACCATTTGGATTGCCAGATGATCCTTGAACAAAACGTCCAATAGAATTTCTGTTGTTTTCTGGATTCTGAGACATTTATTTGCTCCCATGGGTTTGTATGTCTTTTTAATTAACTTTCAAATTTAAGGACTTTTCCTGATCGCTAATCATGAATTAACCTAGCTCTTAATCGCTCACTTCTATCTTGTCTCTGCTCAAGAGTTAAGTTTTGGGTGTGGTAAGGATTGTTGCCTAATCTAAACTCAAACAACTCACAATTTTCAGAAACGCATTCACGCACAAGTTTTATGTGACCTTCATTTTCACGCCCACCCACACAATTAATACAAAACTCTCTAATGGCTTTTGTTGGACTTTTCTTTTTTTTTGTTTTCTTCATATTCATGTCTATTGCTCCAATACCTAGTTGAGAAGTTATTGCATTCTTATTTATATGTTTATAGTTAATGACCTTTGGTGAGTTCTGAG
>JABGTQ010000091.1 GCA_018647025.1 Nitrospina sp.
CTATCCATTGAAACAGCACTTCTTCTTTGATGGATGGCTTTTTGTAGAGGATACGTATCGTTATCGAGAAGATCGGACAATACATTTAACTCACTTTCAAAGTTTAGTTGGCTTTCAGTAACGTGTTTCTCACAACTTTTGGAAGCCTCTTGTATTCCTTCCCACTCGACATGAGAGCTACTTAAAATATTCGGTCTCCCATGCCAAGTTAATTTCAAAAAATCATTAGCAAGGAATTGATTTTTTATATTCATTTTTGAGTGCTGTCGATTAGGGGTAATAGCTATTATGCAACCTGGGACCTCTACTTCATCATCATTCGTATGAACTAATCCGAGAACACATTCTAAATTCTTAGTTGAAAAATGGTTTACCAAATTCGCACGCCAACCCAAACAAGCACAGGAAAAGTTGATTGCTGCCATAGCATGGCCTAAGTCGTGATGGCAATAACGAAACGCTCTCAACCCATATTTCCAAGCTTCACGCCAGTAAATACTACTCAACCCTATAAAAACGGTGTCACCAGGCAAACCTTTTACTATTTTTTCCCATACTTCATCTGGGAAATTAGCACGAATTTCCAAGCTATGGCTTAAGGGAGAATAATGAGAAATTGTGGGAGAGCTTGTTAGATTCCTTATAGGACCCGAAATTAAATAAGATTCAGTTGGATGCAGGTTCCCACTTGAGGGATTAACTCTCAACGCCCATTTCGTGTCCTGATAGCTCTTCCAGGCTGAGATAGCTAAACTGTCATAAAATAATTGTGAAATAGAATCAAAGGTTACTTGAAATGAGTCCGACAGAGAACCCTTTAAAGCTTCAGAAAAAAATGGCCTTTCGGCCTGCGGAATTTTTTTTAAGCTAATAGTATCTGCTCCTTCATATTTACGAAAAGGGTCTGGCTGAGAATCCCAATCCATATAACCTGGGCTGGGGGCAGATGAATAATAACCATGTTTCGAGTTATTATGGTATTGATATATGTTTTTCAGATCACTCATTTAATAAACTATCATTGTTATAACTTGCCTCATTCTTTGATATTAATATGTTGTAATTGGGTTTAAAAACATTACTTTCAATTCATTTTATAATAATTATAATTAAAACATGCTAACAGGAGAGCTTTAATGAATTTTAGAAATTTTGGTGAAACGGGACCTAGCCTATCAGAAATTGGTCTTGGATGTTGGCAATTAGGAGGGGATTGGGGAGACGTTGATGACTATACCGCTCAAAAGGTTGTGGAAGCTGCTGTGCAAAATGGAATTAACTTTTATGATACTGCTGATGTATATGGTGAAGGTCGATCTGAAGAGCTCCTCCATAAATATTTAAAACCAATAGCTCCGGATGCCTTTATAGCGACAAAGCTTGGTCGATTTCCAAGCCCTGGAAATGCTGAAAACTATACATTTGAAAATTTTCGCCGTTTCACAGAAAACTCTTTAAAACGCTTAAATGTTGATGTCCTGGACTTAACACAACTGCATTGTATTCCTTCAAAATTAATGGAATCTGGAGAAGTTTTTGAGTGGCTTCGAAAACTTCAACAGGAAGGAAAAATTAAACAATTCGGCGCTAGCGTTGAATCTATTTCTGAGGCAAAAACTTGTCTTAAACAAAAAGGGTTAGCTTCTCTTCAAATTATATTTAATATTTTTCGCCAAAAACCAATCAGCGAATTATTTGATGAAGCAAAAGCCAAAGGGGTCTCATTAATTGTAAGATTACCGCTAGCCTCAGGTTTACTTGGAGGTAAACTAAATACAAACACCTCATTCCCAGAAAATGATCACCGTCTATTTAACAATGATGGTCAATGCTTCAATGTTGGGGAAACATTTGCAGGGATTCCGTTTAACATAGGATTAGATATTGTTGAAGAACTTAAAAAAATGGTTCCAGAGGGAATGTCCCTTGCACAAATGTCCTTAAGATGGATACTAGATTTTGATGCCGTTACTGTTGTCATACCCGGATCAAAATCCCCCCTTCAGATCCCTGATAATGCATATGCCACAGATTTACCAAGTCTCCCTAAGTCTCTACATAATAAACTCAGTAATTTTTATAACGAAAATATTTTCCAATACATTCGAGGAAAGTATTAAACATGCGTAGTTGTGTCAAACATTCAGAAGCTTTACATCAATCAAACTATATTTAAAGTTATCATTCAAACTAAATATAACTAATAACAAACTAGATTTTATGAAAACGTTAGAAAACTTAAACCTATCAAATTCTTTCGCTAAGTTAGGAGCTGACTTTCTTCAAGAAAAATTACCAGACCCAGTATCTAAACCTTACCTTATTGACTCCAATCCTTCCGCTATAAAACTGATTGGGTTGAAGCCTACTGAGATTAAAAGAAATGAATTTCTAGAGTACTTTTCGGGGAACCGTCTTTTATCAAATTCAAAACCATTGGCTATGGCCTACTCGGGTCACCAATTTGGTTCATACAACCCAAGACTTGGAGACGGGAGAGGATTACTGTTAGGAGAAGTGCAAGATAAAAATAATAACACTCTTGATATTCATTTAAAAGGATGTGGGCCTACTCGTTTCTCACGAGGATTTGATGGACGCGCTACTCTTCGAGCTTCCATAAGGGAATATCTTGGAGGTGAAGCTGTCCATGGACTGGGCATTCCAACTACAAGATCTCTTGCTGTAATTGGGACAGGTGAGTTAGTTCACCGAGAAGTACCTGAACCAGGAGCTATATTAGTTAGACTGACTGATTCGCATGTCAGGTTTGGGAGTTTTCAGTTCTTACACTTTAACAACAAAGCTGAAAAAGTTACTGCGCTTCTTAATTATATCATCGAACGTCATTACCCAACAATTCAGAATGATTCCGAAAAATATAGGATTCTCTTGCGACATGTTGTAAACCGAACTGCTAAATTAATTGCACTTTGGCAAGCCAATGGTTTCATCCACGGAGTGATGAATACAGATAACATGACAATTACTGGAGCAACATTTGATTATGGACCTTTTGGGTTCATGGATCACTTCAATCCCAATTTTACTCCAAATCATTCTGATCCAAATGGTCGCTATGCTTATGGGAAGCAACCCGAAATTGGCTACTGGAATTTATCTAAATTTGCAGAGACTCTCAAACACCTAGTGGATTCACAGTTTATCGCAGAAGAATTAACTAACTACCAACCTACGTACAATGACTATTACCGAAAACTTATGGGGCAGAAACTGGGCCTTGAAATCCTTGATTCTGAGTTTAAGGAATTGGTTAACAAACTTTTTCAACTCCTTTATAATAATTCAATAGATTACAGTATATTTTTTCGACACCTTTCTGATATGCCACGTAATTTCCCAAAAACGTTAAAACAGAAATTCAAAGATCCTCAAGCTCTTGATAGTTGGTTGTCAATGTACGTTCGGTTAATTGAACGCGAGGATCCCAGCCTTAATACTAGAACGGAAAAAATGAACTCGATCAACCCCAAGTTTATTTTGAGAAATTATTTATTGCAGGACGCAACCGACAAGGCATTGAAAGAATCTGACTTTTCTGAAGTAGAAAGACTCCGTATTCTTCTTGAGGATCCATACAAAGATCGGCC
>JABGTQ010000013.1 GCA_018647025.1 Nitrospina sp.
ATCCTTCGGTTGTGGAGTCATTGAAAACAACCTACTCTTTAACCACCGGCAATTAATTGGTTGTATTACTTATGGCATTATGTTTTTTTAACAGAGGAATAATTCATAGTTTTTTTTCATATAACGATAAAAAACCACTCTCACCTCCCCCCAAAAACACATGAGCATTAGATCTATATTTTTCAAAGGATTATAAATTATAACTTGTGTTTTAAAAGTGTCAATATAATATTTTTAGAGTTTTAACGATTTAGAGTAACTAACTATTTTCTGGGTTGTGTGTTAGAGGGTGTTTTGTTAGCAAGGTGATTAATTCTGGCTTAATTTAATCTTTGCAATTTTCTGTTTAATTTCTCTCAATCCTTTGTAAGCCAAGTAGTTATGGGGTTGAATTTTAAGAGCGGTTTTAAATGCAGTACGAGATTGCGTGAATTGATCTAACGCAAGGTACGCCCATCCTAGCCCACCGTGAGCGGCTGCTAGTTTTGGCTTAAGTTCTAGAGCGTCTTTAAAAAGTGCTATTGCCTCATGTGGTTTGCCTTGCTTTATAAGTATATTACCTAGTGTGGTTCGAACCGTTGTGGTTGCTGAGTAGGGTAAAATAGTACTGCTCTCAGAGAAAATTTCTTTGACTACGTTTGGATCATTATTTAATTCTAATGCTTGATTCAAATATTTAACAGATTTGGATAACTTTCCTATCTTATTTAAAGTATATCCCATACCCTTTCGTGTTTCTGATCTATTAGGTTGTTCTTTTAATGCATTTTGAAACATTATGATCGCATTTTCATAATCATGTTTTTCATAATAAGCCCAGCCAAACTTATTATATACTTGCCAACCAAAACGTTTTTTGGCTAGCAGAGCTTTGAATTCCGATGTTAAAGCAAAGTTTGGATCCAACGATATTGCTTTGAGAAAATATTCAATGGCCAAGTCCGAATTTCCATCTCTATGGATAAGCCAGCCAAGCCCCATATACAAGGAGGATCTTAGAGGGTAATTAACAATATTTTTTGAAAAATATTCTCGGGCACTTATAGCATCCCAACTCATTAGTATGCTCGTATCTAATTTATAAGCTAGGTCCAATTGATCTGGGTTGAGTTTAACGACAATTTTAAGTGCATTTGCGGCTTCTTTGAATTGACCTGCATTGTAAAGCGCGAGACCTAAGCCTCTAGAGGAATCTACAAAATATTCACGATCGCGACGAGCAATCTCAAATTTTGTAGCAGCCTTTAAATATTTTTTTTTATAATATTGACTCCAACCAAGACCGTTATAAGCATGTGCTAAGGAATTTTGTCTTGACGGTATAACCGGACGAGTATTGCTAAAAATTGAATCTCTTAGCCCAAGCTTATCTAATATCTGAGAGAAAAATGTTATTGGTGGGGTGACTGGTTTTTGTTTTGAAGAATATTCTTTCCATGGATCGTCCAAAAATCTTATCTGGTGAAATGTATTTTTAAGGTTTATGAGATTTGATGCGTTTGGCTCATATTCTTTAATATAATCTGCATAAAGTAATGCTGCCTTTTTGTAGTTTCCGGATTCTAAGGCTAAATCGGCCAAAAAAAGTTCCGAGTCGACTTCTTTTCTGACCTCCTTAATTCCTTCTTTGGCTGTCGGATTTTTGGGGGCGATGTCTAGCGCATCCAAAAAATGTTCGCGGGCGTATAAAAAATCATTGCGAGCTAACTTTACCTTGCCTAACTGTATGTGTGGATATTCCCAGTTAGGATATTTATTTTTCATCTCTTTATATTTTTTTTCAGCTAAACCTAATTTATTTACTTTAAAGTAGTTGTCCGCATGACTAGCCTGTATTTTTTTAATTTTTTTAATTTCATCCAATCCTTGAATAGCTCCAATAAAATTAGGCCAGGTTTGCAATATTTCTTTAAATAATTTTGAAGCTTCTTTAATTTCTTTAGTTTTTAAATAACTCCAAGCTAATCCATTTTCCGCATCTGGTGTACTGTAACCAGGCGATATATTTTTAAAAATATATAAAGCTTTTTTAAACTTTTCTTTTTCAAAAGCGTTCCATGCATCGTTAATATCAGGCTCTATACCTTTTGGTAACCCTAAAAATAATCCTTGGTATCTTGGGAATTCAATCGGAAGCGTGAATAACGATAATGATTCAGTTGCAGTTGGGAGAATATAAAATAATTTATCTGGTTTATTTTCTTGAATGTTAGACCACAGGCTAAAAATCTTGTTAATTTGTGACGTATTATAGATTTTTAAAAAATTCTCTTTGGCTTTCGGCTTTCTTTTTAATATTAGGTGAGCAAATCCTTGTCCTTTATAAATTTGATAAATATCTCCATTAAGTTTTTTTGCATATTCGAATTGTTCTATTGCACGTTCGTAATTGGTTATTCCTAAGTAGCTCCAACCCATACCAATGGATAGTTTTGGGTCTTTTTTGTAGAAAACTTTAGCTCGTTTGAACGATGTTAAGGCTTTGTCATACTGTTGTTGATAAAAATAGACCCAAGGTAAAAGTTTGATTGCCGTTGGATTATCAGGAACCTTGATTAGTGATTTTTTTAGGTAAAATTCTGCGACTTCATATTTGCTTTGGTTAAATTGTTGGAGAGCAAACTCTAAGTCGGTGTTGAAAGCTGACTTGTGGGCTAAGTTTGAGACTAAAATTGTAGCGTTACTGAAAGCTTTATTGGTCTGATACTCAATCTCACTACTTATTGATTTAATTGGGCTAACACTATTTTGTATTGCAGTGCAACTAGATAGAGTCACTGGCAGCAATATCCAAAGAAATATATTGTAGAATTTAAAAATTGTTGGGTTTAAAAAACTCATTGTTATCCTGAAATAGTAAAGTCAATACTTTCTATTAAGTCTTATCGGCGTAAATATATATTTTTAAAGCTAATTTAATGA
>JABGTQ010000014.1 GCA_018647025.1 Nitrospina sp.
GAATATCTCCAATCATCATATTCAATTCGGGATTATCAGGAAAATGACCTAAAGACTCCTCGAGCGTTCTATAGGCATTCTCTATTTTTCCTGCCCGAATAAGGTTAATGGCTGACTGAAGATAAAACTCATAATCACCCGGGGCAAACTGAACAACCTTGCTAAAGTTGTCTGAAGCCTGTTCAAACTGATGTCCTCGAACCCCCTGCAAAGCCATTAAATAATGGTAGTAAACTCGAGGATCTCTAATATTCTCTCTGTCTTTTCCTCTAGATATCTTCTCAAAAGCCTGAACTGCATACGAATTAGACAAATCAATATTCTGGGAAACTAGGTCTCTTGAATAGGTGGTACAATTGGACACAAAAATCAATATCGCAACTGGCAAAACTATTTTTAACTTAAAACTGATACGGTCAAGGATGGTCTGCATACTCTCATCTTTGACTACTGTTTCTGGTATTTCTGCTTTATTTTCCATCAATGAATACTGTTTTTTCTTTTCATAAGAATTTTTTATATTAAAGTCTAAAATAAATCCTTCTTGAAAAACAATCCTGTTCACTAAAATCGAACCTGCGCGATCATTAATCATATGGATAGTTTTTTCACGTAATGACTCCAAAGACGAAAACCATGCTTTATCTGACACTGTGACAAACAAGCTTTTACTGGATAATTTGTTTACCCTTGAGACTAGCGCCAAGTCCTTACCTACTATAATCTTCCACTGAAAGTCTAACCAAGATAAAGATTGGGATTCGTCAGAATCAACCTTAACAATTGACTTCCCAAGAACGGAGCCTATAGTTTTCCAACTCCTATACATTTGTTTACGCATCAGATCTACGCCCGAAAAATTCCTTTGGATATCTTATTTATTTTAGCTATGTTATTTGGCAATATAAAGATATTTTTTTGAGATGTATTACATCTTTAGATTCATTCGCTTATACAAGGCCATCTAAAGAAACTGTCCTTTAAAATGCAAGGGTTAGCCTGAATATCACTTAACTAAAAGGCTTCAAGTCTCCATGTTTTTTCAAATCATGCGATCAAATATTTTTCTAATAGTTCTTGGTCTATTGAGCTCGACCCTCTATCTAGGGTTAACAGACCTTTCTAAAGATTTTAACTGGGGTGAAGGTTACTCCAAACGTCCTATTGTTGAGTATCTTGCCATCTATTTTTCTTTATTTTTTCTTTACACGCTGGCATGTCTTTTTGTTTTTAATTCCAACTGTTCTAAAAAACATTTCTGGACCCTTATCGCTTTTGGATTATTATTTCGTTTTACAATGCTTCCCTCCCAACAGATTCAAGAAGATGACGTATACCGCTATCTTTGGGATGGCAAGGTGTTTGCTCATGGAATAAATCCCTTTAAATTTTCCCCAGAAGAAATCAATCAATACAAATCTTTAAAAATACAAGACCCGGTATACTTTCACTCACATTACGGGGGAAACGATCAAAGTGAGCTAGCTTTTCTAAATGATTTGAAATGGAAAAGTGATATTGCCCTTAAGTATATGGAGCGAATTAACCACCCAGAGGTTCCCACTATCTATCCACCTTTAGCCCAATATGTGTTTCGTTTCTCGCAACAAATAAAATCAGATAGTCTTTTCACATTGCGAATAATATTTATGGCATTTGATTTAATGGGAATGGTTTTCATTATACTTTCGTTAAGGGCCTTAAACCTCAACCAAAATTTTAGTCTAGTTTATTTTTGGTCGCCACTGATGATCAAGGAAACTTATAATTCAACTCATCTGGATATAATCGGCATATCGTGTCTTTGTGTGTCCATATATTTTCTTATACGAAAACGTATGGTGGGGTCCATTTTTTTCCTAGCATTAAGTGTTCTTGGAAAATTTTATTCTGCAGTTCTTCTTCCTTTTTACCTGCAAAGATCATGGTTTCTTGGACAAAAAAATAAACAACGTGGAACAACAACACTAACTCTTCACTTAATTTTTTTTAGCACTGTTATTATAATTTTTTATCTACCCTTTATTAATATAGGGGAAAGACTATTTGAAGGTTTAAAAACGTATAGTGTTTTTTGGCAAAGCAACGACAGCTTGTTTGCTATCTTGCTATATTTTTTAAAAAATATTTTAAAACTAGGAGTGGACACCGAAATCCCAATCTTTGGGAATAGCATGCTACTTGCGAAAAGTATCATGGCTTTGATCATTTTAGGAACGGTAGTCTATTTAATTATAAAACAGGATTTAAAAAAAGACTCTCCAAGTATATGGGTAAGAAATATTTTCCTAATCATTGTATTGGTATTCCTTATAAGCCCAGTTCAAAACCCATGGTACCTATGTTGGACCGTACCCTTTTTATGCATTTTTCATTCAAAGTCGTTAATATTATTAACTGGGTTAATCGGGTTATACTACCTCGACTTTTATTTAGACTATCAGGAGATTACCCAATACTCCGTTTTCATCCCCTGGCTAGAATACACCCCATTTTACATCTATTTACTTTGGGAGTTTTTTAAATTAAAAAAAAATTCAAAAACCATAAAATAATAAGAATTTAAAAACAGTTCTGCTAAATCAGTTGGTTGGCTCAAAGGCGTTTATATCGCTTTCGGTTAGAAAAATAAGTTTAATCAAAACCAAAATTATCTTTCAGCTCAACTCTTGAAAAGAATTCACTATGGTAAGGCCATTTTTTTTATGTTTTTGATTACGATCTACAAGTATTGCGTCTATTCCTACACTGTTAGCGCCGTGAATATCAGCAAGAAGATCGTCACCAATATGACAAGCTTCTGAATAACTAACTCCACTTTTACTAATGGCTTCATTAAAAATATTTTTATCGGGTTTGGCTGACCCCACTTCAGCAGAAGCTAAAATAAAATCAAAATATTGCGCAAGACCAGTGCTTTCTAAAATGGTATGGAGACGGGAATCAAAGTTAGAAACAACTCCCAATGTGACACCACGGTTTTTTAATTTATTTAAAATGCCTGAGCTAATAACATCGTCAAAAACATGCCAGTGGTCTTTACGTGTAAATGCCTCATAAATAATTTCAAAGTAATCTTCAAAATTTTCAAGACCACCATAGTGTTCAAAAACCTGATAAACGAGTCTCTTCCAAAAACTTCTTTCTGCTTCCTTACCGCTACTATTACCTAAAGACTCCATTCCTCCTAAATCAGTCCATTCTCTTTGAAAAATCTGATTTAATTCTTTCGCTGATCCCTTAAACCCAAAGCTCCTTGCATAGGTTGCATAAACATCCCCCACAGAAGGTTCAACTCGAAGAAGCGTGCCACCTACATCAAAAAAAACAGCCTTATATTTAGATAACACCTGTAACTCCAACGAAAAAAAATAAATAGTTGCAACTCAAAATTTTTATTTAACCAAGTTTTTGATCAAAAACGATCTCTATATTTTTTAAAAATCGATAGTGCTTGTTCATAGTCATCCTGAGTATCGATTTCAAAGCAACCAGGACCTTGATTAATCGACCAGACGCTAAGGTCTACAAACTTGGCAAAGTCAGTAAATGGAATCTCCCATAAAATCTCAACATACCTAGATTCAAATTTTTTATAATGGTCGATAAATTTTTTACTATCATCGGATGAAAGTTTAAAAAAACCAATAGCCTCTCCACCGAAAACAAAGTTAGCTTTCTCATCAAGCGTCAGGTCTCTTTTGGTAATAAACATTTCTATTTTGCCATCGGGTCGAAGCAAAGCTTTACTTGATTCTGTATCATCTATAGCTGACGAAATTAATGCGAACGAGGTTCGTTCTGAATTTTTTACATACTTGCAAAACTCGGACTTAGGATAAAGTACATCTCCATCAAGAATAACAACATCTTCACTACAATAACGCAAACCCATGATCATAGATAAAGTATTTCCGGTGGTACGATACAAATCATTATCTATAAACGCGCATTCAAGATCTAGATTAAGGTCTTTAACATATTGCTTTACATATTCTTTATTGTGGCCAACCACTAGGTAAACGCAACTTATGCCTAGGGACTCTAAGCAGGTAAGATGCCTTGAAAGCAAAGTCTCGCTATCAAAAGGAAGAAGGCTTTTGTGGGGAATATCGTCACGACCTAGGCGGGATCCATATCCAGCGAGAAGGATAACTGCTTGCATTAAGCTATAAATAAAAACGAAAGGTAAGTTAATAAAAAAATTTGCTACTTGCTATACGCCCAGAAATGCGACATTGGTTCTTTGGAACAAAATCGTCGGTATTTTAGAAGTGTATCCAATCCGTCTGCTGTTCTTTCGACATTAGTAGGCTCTTCCTTAAAGTCACCCCAACCAAGTGTATTTTTTTCATCCAAGAGCCAACGGACTCCTTTTTTGATGACAGAAGAGTATTTTTCTTTTTGATTAAATGTATCCGCTACCAAGATTAAATTGCGGCAGGCATCCATTGTGTGATCCATGTTTTCACCATCCCACGACCCATTTTTCGCTTGTTCGTCAACCAAGCTATCAGCAGCCTCAAGACATATTTTTTGGGCATCTTCTACGCCATCCATAAAATATGCTGGGATCAAGGTGTATTGCATGAGATGTGCGGTTGTTTCGATCCCTGTAGGCTGAAATTTATCATCCTTCCATAAACCGGAACCACGCTGCCAATTCATAATGAAATCATACCCTCGTTTACGGGCTTTGTTGATCCGATCGTCATTCTTTTGATCGTGAGTAACCTGAAAAACTGTAAGAAACACTGTCACCGAACAAGTGGTATCTAAGTGTGACCACTCCACGTCCACCCAATGTCCATCTTCTTCCTGACTAGATAAAACATACTCCAAGGCACGTTGAATTGATTCTTCAATTTTCGGGTTGTTTAAAATAAGGTTCCCGCGGCAAAGCTTCAAAGCAACAAAGGTTGTTATCCATATAGAGGTTTTGTCTTCATGTGACATCTTAGACCATCCACCATCAGAATTTTGTACTTTTGTACATTCGGCAAAGTCTTCAGCGTGTTCGGATGTATTACCAACATGTAAAATACATCGCAGAACATGTTCTAAAATTTCCATATCCTGTTCACCGTGTAAAAGGCTCCAATGGTCAATTTCAGACAGTAAATAATTCCATTCACTTTCAATAACCTTCTCTAATTCAATTTGATCAATTTCGCTCATAAAAACTATAACTCGCTATTTTTATATGATTATGTAAAGAAAGAGTAAATTATAATAAACTTTCAATCTATTTTAGTTCTGTTTTTGGATCTGACTGCGAACTAGAAAATAATGCATCTTGATTGTTTATTTTTTCAGTCTGCACCTTATTTTTAATCCAAAGCCTAGCCTCATCAGAATTCCCAAGACTGTGTGGATATTTTTTTAGAAATTCCTGATATTGCTCCATCGAGCTAGACCTTCTAACTTGTTCAAAAATAAAATCTTCCAAAGACTCTACCTGCCTCTCAAGAGCTTCCTGTTCTCCAGCTGAAGACAATTGAATAACTCTTCTAAGATTCATTATGGCTTCATCAAATTCCCTATTTTCTTCAAATATAGCGGACTGAACTTTTAGTGCACGTACTAAGTTCTTTTTAAGTTGAATTTCATCCGGTCTCAGCTTAAGCCCCTGTTCAGAATAGTAAATAGCCTGCACAATCTCGTCCTTGGCGTAATAAAGTAAACCTAGATTATTTCTAGCTGTGAAAGAGTTTGGGTTTCTTTTTAAAAACTTACTCCACAGCAAAATGGCAGAATCGATTTGCCCCTTACTCTGATGTAATACAGCCCTTTTGAATAATTCTCGGTCAATGGTTGAAAGAGACTGAGATGGAATAGCTGCAAATTGACTCGGAGCTTTCGTACAACCGAAACTAATATAATTCAATATTATAAAACCAATGATCCCACACTTGAACAATTTCATGGACGAACTATACCAAAAATATTTTTAAGATCAATATACCTTGACATGTTTTTAATTTCCGTTAGTCTGCTAAAAAGGTAAAAAAGTAGTTCGCTAGGGGTGATTTTCTGAGAGTCTCTTAATTTTTAAAAGGGCAACCCTTTGAACCTGATCTGGCTAATACCAGCGAAGGGAAGTGGATGGAGATTTTGGCATAGCTGCAATCACTTGATTGGTTGCGGCTTTTTTTTTCGCACTTCCTTCACTTAACCTCCGCGTAGCTATTGTTTGAAATCTTGATCGATCTATTCTATTTTTATTGAGCCAGGGTTTTTTGGATGTTACTTAAGATAAACGGGAAAGAAAAAAATATATATTCCAGTGACAATTTAGCAGATTTATTGCTTGAACTGGAAATAGTTTCACCACATTGCGCTATAGCACTAAATCAAGAAGTCATTCCCAACTCAAAACTCAAGCAAACAAAAGTTCATAATGGAGACAATATCGAAATTGTTCATGCTGTTGGTGGTGGGCTATAGAAGAAGGTGCGTATGGTGGCTTTCTTACCCTAAATATATTTAATTTATCTTTTTGAAATATTAAAATGGAATCATCGCAATTTAAAATCGGAGACAGAACTTTCAAGTCTCGCTTGATTGTTGGAACAGGCAAATATGCATCTTTTGAGGAAACCCGTGATGCCATAGCCGCATCTGGTTCTGAAATGGTCACATTGGCAGTCCGTCGTATCGAACTAGACAAAGCAAAGGACTCCATTCTTAATTTTCTCGATCCAAAATTATACTATTTTCTACCTAATACCGCTGGTTGCTTCACAGTGAAAGAAGCGGTTATGACTTGCCAGCTTGCACGTGAAGCGGGTCTTGGAAATATGGTTAAAGTAGAAGTAATCGGTGATGAAAAAACATTATTTCCCGATAATGAAGCCACTCTGGAAGCCTCTAAAATTCTGGTGAAAGAGGGATTTCAGGTACTCCCTTACTGCACAGATGATGTAGTACTTTGCAAAAAATTAGAAGACGTAGGGTGTTCAGCTGTTATGCCATTGGCAGCACCCATTGGATCAGGGCTTGGAGTGTGCAATCCATTTACTATAAAACTGATTCATGAAGCTGTGAAAATTCCAGTCATTGTTGATGCCGGTGTTGGAACTGCTTCAGATGCATGTAGAGCTATGGAGCTAGGAATAGAAGGACTTCTCATGAACACTGCAATTGCAGGGGCGAAAGACCCTGTCAAAATGGCATTTGCTATGAAAGCTGCTGTTCAGTGTGGTCGTCTCGCTTTTGAAGCAGGACGCATACCAAGGAAACTCTATGCATCTGCTAGTAGCCCACTCGATGGATTGATAAATACGCCATAAAAAGAGACAACCCGTGCAAGCTTTAGACATACACTATCCTTAATAAAATGACAACTCTGAAGGGTCTCAACTGGCTTCGTTTGTATCTAATCACAAATAGATCTTTATTCGAGAGTGATAATAATTTTCTAGAAGCCTCGGAAGCTGCTTTAATGGGAGGTGTTAGAGCTCTTCAACTAAGAGAAAAAAATTTAACAGATTGTGAGCTTATTGAACTGGGTAATCAATTGCGTATACTTACATCAAATTATAACGCTAAACTTATTATGAACTCACGTGCAGATATTGCGAAAATAATAGATGCTGATGGTGTGCACCTAACAGAAAACAGTGCTCATGCCAATGAGATTAAAAGTACTTTCCCTGACTTGATCGTTGGAGTATCAACGCACTCACTAGAAGCGGCGCAAATTGCCGAAGCACAAGGCGCTGACTATATAACTTTTAGCCCGATTTACGCAACACCCTCTAAAGCAAATTACGGCCCACCGCAAGGTTTGGGCTTATTACGGCAGGTCTCCCAAGAAGTTAACTTGCCGGTTCTAGCTTTAGGAGGAATAACACTGCATCGCGTTTCCGAATGTTTGGAGCAAGGGGCCTTTGGGGTGGCCTTGATTTCTGACATTTGGAACTCGTCTCATATAAAAGAACATTCATTTAAATATACGCAGAAATTTGGAGGAAACACTTTATGAAAAAATCAAAATCTAATGGTAATGGTAATGGTCGTCATGGAGCTACGGATGAAAAGGTTGAAATTTCCACCGATCCGATTTCCCCGAACTCTAAAAAAGTGTATGTGAGTGGAGCCCTGCATCCTGAGATAAAAGTACCATTCCGGGAAATCTCCCTATCTTCCTCCACCACAGAGGACAAGAATGATCACCACAAAGACAATGATGAAAGTTCGATCCTTGTTTATGACACATCTGGTCCCTACACTGACCCGAATGTAAAGATTGATATTCGTGAAGGGTTGCAACCGATACGCCTTCCCTGGATCACTGGTCGTGAAGATGTAGAGTATTACGATGCGCGAACTATTATGCCTAAAGACGATGGCTACCGAGATGGAGAAAATCCTAATACCGAGCGGTTCCCAAAAACTCGTGTTAAAGTTTTACGATCTAAGCAGGGACAAAATGTTACCCAAATGCATTACGCCAAAAAGGGCATCATCACTCCAGAAATGGAGTTCATCGCCATTCGCGAAAACCAGAAACGAAAACAATGGACAGAAAATGCGGAACGGGAAAATCGACTTAAAGGAAATTCTTTCGGGGCTAACCTTCAAAACGAAATCACACCCGAATTCGTCCGCGAAGAAGTAGCTCGCGGTCGAGCCATCATCCCCGCTAATATCAATCATCCTGAATCGGAACCGATGATCATCGGTCGAAATTTTCTCGTTAAAATTAACTCCAATATTGGTAATTCAGCAGTCAGCTCATCTATAGAAGAAGAAGTAGAAAAGATGGTATGGTCATCACGATGTGGAGCTGACAATGTTATGGACCTCTCAACAGGGAAAAATATTCATACAACCCGTGAGTGGATTCTACGTAATTCACCAGTTCCTATCGGTACGGTTCCTATCTACCAGGCCTTGGAAAAAGTAGATGGAAAAATTGAAGACCTGACATGGGAAATTTATCGAGATACTCTAATAGAACAATGTGAACAAGGTGTGGACTATTTCACTATTCATGCTGGAGTATTATTGCGCTATGTTCCAATGACTGCAAGCCGTGTGACCGGCATCGTGTCACGCGGTGGAGCAATCATGGCAAAATGGTGTCTCACTTATCATAAAGAAAATTTTCTATATACAAACTTTGAGGAAATTTGCGAAATCCTAAAATCTTATGATGTCTCCTTCTCTCTGGGTGATGGATTACGTCCTGGTTCCACAGCTGATGCTAACGATGAAGCCCAGTTTGCAGAATTGGAAACTCTAGGTGAGCTTACAAAGATCGCCTGGAAACATGAAGTACAAACCATGATTGAAGGCCCCGGTCATGTTCCCATGCACATGATCAAAGAAAACATGGAAAAACAATTGAAAATTTGTGGAGAAGCTCCTTTCTACACATTAGGACCGCTGACCACCGACATCGCTCCGGGTTATGACCACATCACTAGTGGCATCGGTGCGGCAATGATTGGCTGGTATGGAACCGCCATGCTCTGCTACGTCACCCCCAAAGAACATCTGGGGCTTCCTAACCGTGAAGATGTAAAAGAAGGAGTCATCACATATAAAATCGCGGCACACGCGGCTGATCTTGCCAAAGGTCACCCTGGAGCAAGAGTACGTGATGATGCGCTGAGCAAAGCACGGTTCGAGTTTCGTTGGGAAGACCAGTTTAACCTGTCGCTCGATCCAGAAAAAGCATTGCAATTCCACGATGAAACATTACCAAAAGATTCCGCCAAAGTTGCGCATTTCTGTTCTATGTGCGGCCCACATTTTTGTTCGATGAAAATCACTCAGGACGTACGTGAATACGCCAAACAAAAAGGTATGGAAGAAACAAAAGCACTCGATGAAGGTATGAAAGAAATGTCTGAGTCTTTCAAAGAAAAAGGTGGTGAGATATATTCAAAAGCCTAGCCTTCTACTAAGATTAAAAAACCATTTTTTAAATAAAAGTGTCTCTCAAGCTTTATAAAAAAATATACTCTAGAGTAGTTGTATTCCATTTAATAAACGGGATACAACTACTAGAGGAAATGGATAACCTAATTAAGGTTGAATCATTTCTCGAGCATGGCTAAGAGTAGCCTTAGTGATTTTTTTTCCACTAGACATTCTTGCGATTTCTTCTACCCGTTCTTGCTCCGAAAGTTCTCGAATGCCAGAATAAGTTCTTTTCCCTTTTACCATTTTGAATACCACAAAGTGTGAAAATGCCTTGCCTGCAATTTGTGGTAGGTGTGTAATGCAAAACACCTGTTTTCCAGCTGCTATTTTTTTTAATTTACTTCCCACTACTTCGGCAATTTTTCCTCCTACCCCTGTATCAACCTCATCGAAAATCATCACAGGGATAGTATCTTGCTTATTTAAGTTTGACTTTAATGCCAGCATAAGCCGAGAAAGTTCCCCCCCTGAGGCTATCTTGGCAAGAGGCTTTAGGTCTTCACCCAAGTTCGGAGAAAATAAAAATTCTATTTTTCCCAAACCGGTCGAATTTAGTTTCACCTTTTGGTTTCTAAATTTTACGAAATTAGTATCATCCTCTTCATAGTTGAATTGGACTTTTATCTTCACATCTTTCATACCTAGGTCACAAAGCTCCTTCTCTACGTCTTTTTGAAAAATAACTGCAGTCCTTTCCCTTTTTTTTGCCAAAACCACTGAAAGTTCTGACAAAATGGTCTGGTGTAGCATTATATCTTTTTGAGCCTTATTCATATTGTCTTGATAATCAGAAAGAGTATCTAGTTCGGTAGAAATTTTTTTAAAGTAATCCAACACCAAATCAATATCTCCACCATATTTACGTTTTAGGCCATTGATTTCTGATAAGCGATCCTCTACTTCTTCAAGGCGAGAGGGATTGAATTCTATCTTAAGAGCATAGTCCCTTAACTCTTCAACCAACTCTTCAACTTCACAGAAGGCAGATTCTCCCCGTTGTGCTTGTTTGTTCAACTCTGGGTCCATCAAGGGAAGGGACTCTAATTCTCTTTTGGCTACGCCCAAATCTTCAAGGACGGATCCTTCTTTTTCTGCGATTAAGTTGAGAACTAATTTAACCGACTCATGAATTTTTTCCGCAGATCGTAATTTAGTTTTTTCTAATTTAAGAAGATTTTCCTCATCCAAAGTAAGACTGGCTTTATCAATTTCATTAATTTGAAAACGAAGTAGATCTTCTCGTTGCATACGTTCACTTTCTTTAGAACGCAAATCCTCTACTTTTTTTATGTCTTCTAGATATTTAAAATATTTTTTGGAAAACTCGTTTCTTTCATCCATGGTTTTCCCGTACAAATCAAGAAGGTCAACATGAATTTCTGGATTGAGTAGTGCCTGATGGTCATGCTGACCATGAATATCAACCAATAGGTCCCCTAACTTTGCCAAAACACCAACTGTAACCGTACAATCGTTAACCAAGCAACGATTTTTCCCAGTATTAGATATCGTACGCCTTAAAACAACCTCCCCGTCATTACTGTTGATGCCTAATTCTGAAATAATATCTAATATTTTTGGATTTTTGATTGCAAATACACTTTCAACAGTCGCTGATAATTCTCCTGTACGGATAAAATTAGAATCCGCTCTACCTCCAAGAATCAGGTTGAGGGCATCTATTATAATTGATTTTCCCGCACCTGTTTCCCCTGTCAGAGCTATAAGGCCTGACGCAAATTCAACGTGTAGATTATCAATAATAGCAAAGTTGTTTATCCTTAATTCTTTCAGCATAGTTTTCTAGGTTTATTGACTCTTTATGATTTTCAGCAATTTCATCGCATCGGTCTTCCAGCCAAGAACGGACTCTTCATTTTGTGAGCTTAAGTCTAAATCAAGAAGTATATATAGGATATCTTTAGCTAACATAAAATCTCTGCTTTCGATATAGGCCTCAGCAAGACCAAGATAGTTCTCACCAAATTTAGGGCCAAGTTGAATAGCTCGTTGGAAGTGTATAATTGAACGCTTTAAATCCCCCCCTAGGATATAAGGGAGCTTTAAATAAAGGTTTCCCAAAGCTCTATGCGGCCCTCCTTCTTCAACAGATGGATCTATGCTAATTGAGCTTTCCATATCTTCTTTAAATGGTTTAATAGTTTCTAAACTACTCCAAATACCTTTAACCTGGCCTAGAGTTCCATTACAAAGACCGTTAAAAAAATATCCATTGGCAGACTGTGAATTAATTTCAATTGTTTTTTTTGTCTGCACCATACACAAGGAAAAATAATGCGTTTTTTCAGATTCAGTCTCTAATTTGTTACCTAGTTTGAAGTAAATCCTTCCCAATCTCCAATAAAGCTTATCCGACTCTGGGAATATTTTTAAAGACCTCTTAACCAATTTCTCTAAGATATTTAAGTCATATATAGATTTGGCCGAGCTATATCTATGATCTATTTTTTTAATTAACTCCGTTTCCTGGCCTACTAAACCTACAAA
>JABGTQ010000092.1 GCA_018647025.1 Nitrospina sp.
ATTCGATTCTGAAGCACATACAGGAATTGGATTTGCCTATGGGAAAATCGGTCAAACCAAAGAGGCGCTTCACCATTACAATGAAGCGCTAAAAATAAACCCTGAAGATCCTAAAGCTCATTATCGACTTGGATATGAATTTATAAATGCGGGAGAACTGAATAAAGCAAAGACTTACTTCGAAGGTGCAACCAATCTCGATCCTTACTTTGCATTAGCCTTTAAGGAGTTAGCGTATGTATCGGCAGAGCTCAAGGACCCAAAAAATGCGATCAAATACTATAAACAATCTCTCAAGCTTAATCGTAATGATCAAAATACTCATCGAGAATTATTAAAACTATATAAACAAGCCGGGAATATGGAGCAAGTGATAGGTCAATATGAAGAAATTATCCGAATTGAGCCTAAAAATGTTTTCGCACGTCATACACTTGCCAGCCTGTATAAAGAAAAAGGTAGGGAGCGAGATGCGGTCCGCCACTATAGTATTGCAATTAAATTTGACCCAAATGACCAGAAAGCACATAAAGCTTTAGCTTATCTTCATACCCAGTCCGGGAAATTGGAAAGTGCGATAAAATACTTTAAAGAAGTAATTCGTATAAACCAAAAAAATCCCGAGGCATATCGTGGGTTAGCCAAAATCTATGAATTACAGGGAAATAGGGCAAAGGCAATAAATATTTATGAAAAAATTATAAAAATTCACCCCGATGCTTTAAAAACCCACGAAAAGCTTGCCGTGGCATACGAAAAAAACCACCGAAAAATAGATGCACTTCGTCTTTATGAAAGAATTATCGCACTAGACCCATCAAACTCTTCTTTACATCAAAAACTAGGAAGGTTGTACGAAAAATCAGGGAAAATAAATAAAGCCCTGAATCATTATAAAGTTCTTTCCCGTTTAAAGCCTAAAGACATCAATAATCACCGCAAACTTGGTGTTTTATACGCTGCAAAAGAAGAAACTCAAAAATCATTACGACATTACAACATTGTTACTAGGCTGGATCCAAACGATGCGACCGCACACCATATTTTAGCTAACTACTATGGTGAAAAAGGTGAATCATTAAAGGCAGCACCTCATTATCGTGAGTTGGTTCGACTCGACCCTCACTTTGCTCTAGCTTATAATGAACTCCGACAGGAAACTGGAAAGTTTTCCCTCATCGAAAATCCCATCGGACGTTATAATAATGCATTGAAAATTCTACCTAATGACCCTGACCTCCATTTTAAAATAGCTTTATATTTTTTTATTGTCGACGACTTTAATCAAACCCTCAAGCATTTCAACAAAAGCATTAGGCTACAACCTAAGAATGGGAAAACCCACTACTTTACGGGACTCATCCACCACTTAATGGGAAATGGTGTTGGTGCTGTAAATCACATGAAACGAGCTGAGGAATCATTCGTGAAACAAAAACAAGTCAAAAGCATAGCTGATGTCAGAAAACACCTTCGGGTATACCGAGATCAATACGGCATTCTTGGAATTCAGGGCGACGGTTCCTCTATAGCAAGCACTAATTATCAACAGAGAAAATACAACTAATTTCATCCTGCTGTCTGGGGTCTAGTTTCCATCCAAGTGCGTCGATATTTTCTTCAATCTGTTGCTCGTTTTTGACACCCAAAAGGGCTGTCGTTAATTGCGACTGTGAGACAATCCAGTTAATTGCCATCTGACCACAAGTTTTACCCATTGTTTTTCCCATAGCCTTAAGTCTAGCTACCTTCTCCAAATTCTTTTCAAACTGAGCACCAGAAAAACACCCTATTATTCCCTTTCCCCTCCAATCGCTAAATTTCACATTCTTATCGTATTTACCTGTAAGCAATCCCGAAGCAAGCGGACTATAAGCAATAATCCCAATTTTATTTCTCTCACAGTAAGGAACTATTTCCTTTTCTATCGAACGGTTGAGCAAACTATAATCAGGTTGCAAGGATTCAATTTTACCTGATTTCATTATTGCTTCCATTTGTTCAACTGAATAATTACTCACTCCAATGACCTTCACCTTTCCTTGTTCTTGTACTTTAAGCAAGGTCTCCATTGTTTCCTCTTGTGATGTTTCAACATCAGGCCAATGAACTTGATAAAGGTCAATATAGTCTGTATCTAACCTTTTCAAACTCTGCTCGATTTCTTCTAAAATAGATCGACGAGTTGCATTTTTAGTAATAGAACCCAAAGATTTTTTTTCCCAGCGCAAACCGCATTTTGTCGCGTAGATTACTTTATCGCGAAAGGGCTTCAGAGTTTTCCCAAGAAGTTCTTCAGAATGTCCAAATCCATAGACTGGTGCCGTGTCAAAAAAATTGATTCCTAAGTCATAGGCTTTCCTGATAGCTCGCACAGAAACAGCATCCCCCTCATTAGACCAAAATGGAGATCCCCCAATTCCCCAGGCTCCGAACCCAATAACAGAGACATTAAGATCGCTCGCACCCAGCATTCTATATTCCATAATTAATTACTCCCAATAAAAACCTAATAATTTTCTCCAAGGATAATTAAGGTGATAGTCAACCTAACACTCGTCACTTCAGGCCTCACCTAAAATATTTTCTATCTACATGATTGATTGACAATTGTATCCATGAAAAATATCATGAAGAATACGAGTTTTATAGTTTAAAACCATACTTTCTCAATTCCAAGTTTTCATGAATTCACTCCTGCGTGTTCTTAGTTACCTCAAACCTTATAAAAAAGTAGTCTCGCTTAC
>JABGTQ010000093.1 GCA_018647025.1 Nitrospina sp.
ATCTTTTTCAGTAAACATCTAGCAAATCAAAGCGACTATTTTACATGGCAGCCTCGTCCATATTGTCATATGGGCATGATATTTGACCTTCGATGGTGGTATCCCTCATGAACGAGCAAAACAATCCCACTTCATCTCATCCTATTATTCAGGTTCAAGAACTCCGAAAAGATTTTGGTTATCTTCAGGCCTTGAGTGGAGTCAGTTTTAATTTAAACAAAGGGGACTTTCTTACCATCTTTGGACCTAACGGAGCTGGCAAGACAACTTTAATTAAAATTCTTACTGGTCTTATGCGCCCCACTTCCGGGTCAGCAATTATAGATGGTTTTGATGCTCTTGAAGGCAATTCAATGTTAAGAAGTAGAATCGGCGTTATCTCTCACGCGACCTGTTTGTATCCTGACTTAACAGCACTAGAAAATCTTTTATTTTACGCTAAACTATATGGTCTAGATGACCCAGAAGAAAGAGCCAACGAATCTATTAGTGCGTCCGGATTACAATTACGTAGACATGATCCAGTCCGGATTTACTCCAGGGGAATGCAGCAGCGATTAGCTATTGCGAGGGCTACTCTGCATGACCCTTCAGTTTTGTTTTTGGATGAACCCTTCACTGGCTTGGATCTAACGGCAACCAATGGGCTTAAAAACAAACTTCATGATTTACACAAGGATAAGCGTACTCTTATCATGACAACACATGATATATCTTGCGGCCTTGAAATGTGCGATAAAGTAGCAATACAAAATAAGGGAAAGTTTTTATTCCTAGAGTCTATCGATCGTATTGATCGAGAAAGTTTTGAAACTCTTTATACAGAAACTTTAGAAAAGTGAAATGCACACTGGAGCCCCTGTCATTGCTATGAATAGATATCTTAATCAAGTGAGGGCTATTGTCTGGAAAGATTTCATTACAGAATTAAAGACGCGTGAGTTGTTCAGTTCAATGTTTATTTTCGCACTCCTTGTTATCATAATTTTTATTTTTTCAATTAACCTTAGTATCGTTAAGGCAAGCGAAATTGGACCTGGGGTAATGTGGGTCGCTTTTTTATTTGCCGGAACGATTGGCCTCAACCGATCGTTTATGCTGGAGAAAGAAAATGGCTGTTTGCAAGGACTGCTCATTGCGCCTGTAGATAGAACGGCACTTTACTTTGGAAAACTGATCAGCAATTTTTCTTTTTTATTAATTATGGAATTCTTGATATTACCAATTTTTATGATTTTCTTTAATATTGATTTAATTCCCCATCTTTTACCGTTAATTTATGTGATTTTTGCAGGAACACTAGGGTTTTGTACTATAGGAACACTACTTTCATCTTTATCGGCTAATCTCAAATCGCGTGATATCATGCTACCAATACTATTATATCCGTTGATAATTCCAATTATTATTGGATCCGTCCGAATGACAAGCCAGGTGATTGCTGGAGAACCTTTATCAAGTATGACAAACTGGTTGAGTTTGGTTTTATGTTTTGACGTCATTTATATTGCCGTTTCAATTATGATAATTGATTTTGTTCTGGAGGAATAATTCGAATGGATAATCTGGAATATTTATTTGCAGCAAACGTTTTTGTATGGGGAGGTATTTTTTATTACCTGTTTCGAATCAAAAAATATCAACAATCTTTGCAAAATGATTTAAATCTCATAAAAGAAGCTATTAAAAAAGGGTCGCAAAGTGAGTGAAGAAGCAAAACAAAGCAGTTCAATTCTAATATGGCTTACGGCCTTGGCATTCTTAATAGGAATGGCAGCTATTTTTATTTATGTGCCTACGGAACAAATGGAAGGGGCAGTTCAGCGGATTATGTACTTTCATATTCCTGCCGCATGGTTGGCATTTTTTTCTTTTTTTATTGTTTTTATATGCAGTATTTTATTTTTATGGAAGAAAGAAAGGGAGTGGGATATATATGCGCTAGCTTCTGCTGAAATCGGTGTAATTTTTTGTTCGTTAGTCTTAATAACGGGACCAATTTGGGCTCGGCCTATCTGGGGTGCATGGTGGGTATGGGATGCTCGGCTAACATCCACATTGATTTTATGGCTCATTTACGTGTCTTACCTTATGCTTCGATATCAGACCGAGGCCGGTTCCATGCGTGCCCGGTTTGCTGCAGTTTTAGGAATTATTGGTTTTCTTGATATCCCATTCATTCATTTTTCTGTTTTATGGTGGCGTACATTCCATCCTCCACCTAAGATGATATCACCTGAAGGATTAGGCGCGGGAATGGATACTTCTATGGTAGCTACTCTGATGCTATCACTTGGAGCCTTCACACTGCTTTATTTTGTATTGATGGGACAGCGAATTAAAGTTGAGACGATGAAAGATGAAGTCGAACAACTCAAAAAAGACCATTTATATAGTAACTAAGAAATATGTACTACTTTTTCTCCTTATTTTTATAAGTGTCATTCTTTTTTTCTTAGAACACTTTACAGAGACACCTATTTCTATTGCAGATATTCAAACAAAAGAAATATTTAATGCAAAAAAATCGTCTGTAGGGTACTTTGCTCCTAGTTTTAAATTGCGAAACATAAAAGGAAATTATGAAAGCCTTGAAAGTTACCGCGGAGAAGTGGTCGTTCTAAATTTTTGGGCAACTTGGTGCGCTCCTTGTCGCATTGAGATGCCCTCTTTTGAAAAACTTTATCGTCGTTACCGCTCCGAAGGAGTTACGGTTTTAGCAATCACACTGGATAAAAATTCAGAAAATAAAATTAAATCCTTTGTTGACGAGTATGGCCTTTCATTCCCAATTTTATTAGATGAGAAAGGCGAAGTGGAGCGGCTTTACCCTTCAATGACAATTCCGTTTACTTATATAATTGACCGTCAAGGACGAATAGTGGCAAGAGTGGATGGTGCTAAAAACTGGGAATCAAGTGAGACCTTCGAAGCAATTGAATATTTATTAAAAAATCGTAATTAAGATTCTTTATCTTTATGGTGACCTATTATGAGTGAAAAAGATGTAATCGAAATGAATCAAATTTTTTATGATGCTTTCAACAAAAATGATATAGAACTTATGATTGAAATTTGGTTGAACGACTCAACTTCCCAATGTATTCACCCAGGGTGGGACGTCTTAACCGGGTTTAAAAATATTATGACCAGTTGGCAGAAAATTTTTACAGCAGCACAAGATTTAGAAATTAAACTTTCAAATATCGATGTTACTACCTCAGAAAACCTTGCGTGGGTAACATGCCAAGAAAATCTTTTTTCAATAGTATCAAGTGGCGTTCAATTGTCAAAAGTTCACTCGACCAATCTATTTAAAAAACAAAATGGTGCGTGGAAAATGGTCCTTCATCACGCCTCACCTGTCAGCGGACTTCCCTCCGGAGAAAAAGTATCTGAAAATTAACAAGCAGATAGAAAATCATTGCTTAACTTTCAGAAACTGAGACCTCTCGATAATAATTATAGCTTTAAATTTGAAGGGTGGAACTTATAGTGAGAGTGTCCCTATCACACCTTAGTTTTTAAAAAAAGACGTTTTAGAAATTTACACCTAATTCGCACGGCTCACCTTATAAGATTAATTTTTCTCACGTAAAAAACAAGCAACTTGATGTGAAGAATTAATTTGGTTCAGTTGTGGAACGGATTGCTCGCATTTTTTTTCTTTAATCGGACATCGTGAATAAAAAACGCAACCTTTAGGAATATCAATGGGGCTTGGTAAATCACCTTTAATTTTTAAATCTTCTTTTTTTTTATCTAAATTAATTGAAGGGACTGCAGCTAATAACGCTTCAGTATAAGGGTGACGTGGATTACTGAAGAGTGATGCACTGTCGGCAATCTCAACTATTTTACCAAGATACATAACCGCCACCCGATCACAAAAGTGTCTAACGATGTTCATATCATGAGAAATGAATAAATACGATATCTGCATTGATTCTTTTAGATCAAGAAGCAGGTTTATTATCTGAGCTCGAATTGACACATCCAGAGCAGAGACTGGTTCATCGGCAATAATTAAACTAGGATTAAGTGCTATGGCACGTGCTATTCCTATTCTCTG
>JABGTQ010000094.1 GCA_018647025.1 Nitrospina sp.
ATATTTCGGATGAGAAGCAGCCTCGTCAAATTTTTTGTAAAATTTTTCTTCAGCGACGGTCATTTAAGAAACCCCACCTGTCTAATTGTTGTTAAAAGTCTGTTGGATCTAAAGGCTTAAAAAATCAGTGAAAAACACCTTAAAAATATTTTGTTTAAATCACTAATTTATTATAGGTTATTGACTAAAAAAACTCAATTAATCCTACTTACATAGGAATTTAACATCTATTTAGATGTAAGCAATCTTTTAAGGTTCTTTTTATATTACACAAAATTTAGCTCTAATCCTATAACAAGATTATTGAAAGTAGCGATACGTTTTATAAACCAAGAAACTATAACTTAAATAATCAGATGCATTATTCAATTGACAAGGATATAGTTTTAATTAATCCTAATGTAGCTACTTAATCTTAAAGAAGACTGTTCTTGGCGATTTGCGGATTTTAACTGACAGACGATGAAATGGGTTGATAAATCTATATTATCAGGGAGAGAAAAATGACAGCTTTAACAGAAAACACAAGGCCAACACTGGTTGATGGTATGGGTAGAACCATAGTAAACCTCCGGATTTCTGTTACGGATCGTTGTAATTTTCGCTGTACCTATTGCATGCCGGCTGACAATGTCGAATTTATGCCTCGCGACAAATTACTCACATTTGAGGAGATCACCCGTATTGCTCGAATTGGGGCTGGGATGGGAATCAAGCGACTACGGCTCACAGGAGGTGAACCTCTTATGCGTAAAGATCTCCCAACTCTCATTAGCATGCTCGCCATGATAGAGGGAATAGAAGATGTTGCGATGACCACTAACGCATTTTTTCTCAAAGAACACGCTAAGGCATTGAAAGAGGCTGGACTCAAACGACTCAATATAAGCCTCGATGCTCTTGATCCAGAAAAGTTCCGAGACGTGAATCGAAGAGATTGTCTAAAAGAGGTCTTGGAAGGAATGAGGATTTCAGCTGAAGTTGGTTTTAAATCGATCAAAGTGAACGCTGTCGCAATGAAAAATTTCTCAGAAACTGAAATTCTGGGACTGATTGAAATGGGACGATCTGAAGGCTTTGAAATTCGTTTCATTGAGTTCATGCCTCTAGATTCGGACCGAAATTGGAAACGAGACAAAGTACTTTTTGGCCACGAAATTCTTGACCTTATAAGGAAAAAACACGAATTAGTACCCGTAGAAAATTCATTAGAAATTGGGCCTGCCAGTGAATATGACTTCGCTGATGGTAAAGGACGTATTGGCATTATAACTGCTGTAAGCAACCCATTTTGTGACCACTGCAATCGGATTCGAATGACAGCTAACGGCAAACTTCGCACATGTCTTTTCTCTACAGATGAGACAGACCTCAAAGAACTAATTCGCGGTAACGCTTCTGATGAAGATATTGTAAAAGCAATAAAAGACGCAGTACTTGTAAAAGAACCCGGCCACAAAATTAGCCTGGATGATTTTGAACAGCCCCAGCGAGCTATGCATGCTATTGGTGGTTGATTTTATTACAATCAATACACTCTATATTCAAAATCGGTTTTCTTTTTTAAACACCTACCACAGTCATTGACCACTAGTCGCTCCACCTAAAAAATTAAGTTTATTTCTCATAGATAATTTAATAATTCAGATACTACAGTTGGATACAAACAGCGATAGTAATATCTGAAAAAAATCACATATGTATTTATTGTTTTTAGGATAGTCTTATCAAGATACCTCTGTTATTTCATAAACCTTTTGATTAGGAATAAACTGATGAGAAACTTGTCACTTATTTTATTCGCATTAATCTTTACGTGTTTCTCTCTACCCGCTTTTGCTGATGAAGGACCTTTGAAATTTTCTATGCGTGAAGGTTCTAATGCTAGTGCTCACAAGCATAATGAAGAAGGCATTTCCCATTACAAACAGGGCCACTATGACATTGCGTTGAAACACTTTCAAATGGCTTCCAAGCTTGATTCTAGGGTGGGCGAGTCGCATTACAATGAAGCACTGTGTCTTGATAAATTAGGAAAACACGGGGACGCAACAAATCATTTCTACGCTGCAAGAACATATGCCCAAGGAAGTTCTGCAATTCTTGGATCTAAGATTCTCAATGCGCATGCTCCTATGAAAAGAGAAGGTTCATAATCAAAGGACTCTGGAAGAATGGAAACCGTAGTAATATTTATATTTTTGACGACCTTTCTTTTAGCCTATGCTAATGGAGCGAATGACAACTTCAAAGGCGTTGCGACTCTATATGGAAGTAAGACTTTAGGTTACAAAAAAGCCTTGGCATGGACAACTTTCACCACAGCTTTTGGGTGTGGGTTAGCAATGTTTTTAGCTGGCGAGTTGGTAATTGTTTTTAAAGGCAAAGGCCTGGTTCCAGACGATGTAATACTAATGCAGAACTTTCC
>JABGTQ010000095.1 GCA_018647025.1 Nitrospina sp.
AAAGAAAGCAAATTGTATAGATGTCTAAGCCTGATCAATATTTCATACTTTAGCTTAATCATTTTATAAGTGGGAACCGAAAAAGATTAAGGTAATAATTATATAAAATCAAATTTTATTTACGCCACGCCATAGGTAAAAAAAGAAGCATAATTCCAAATATTTCCAGCCTTCCCATTAGCATAAAAGCGATGAGGATGCTTTTGCCTAAGAATGGAATGTCTGCATAATTACCGATAGCTCCAACCTGACCCAAGCCAGGACCAATATTAAAAAGACAAGCTATGGAAGCCGATATGGATGTTGTTAAATCTAGACCCATAAGCGACAAAAAAATAGAACCCAAAGTGGCAAAACCCATAAAAAAGCAAGTAAGAGCCACTAAATTGGTTAAGTCGTCGGGCTTAACCGATTTACCAGAAACTTTTACATGAAAAATAGCTCGAGGGTGGACGAGTTTTTTTAATTCTCTTCTAATAATTTTAAAAAGGATGATGAAGCGGATAACCTTTAGAGATCCACTAGTGGAGCCAGAGCAACCTCCAACCATCATAATGATCAACATGAAGATTCTAAGAAAATCAGGCCACACATTAAAATCATCTGTCATAAAACCAGAAGTTGTATTAATTGAAACAACATTAAATGCAGCTTTGCGGAATGCTTCATTTAAAGGTAGCTCAGGTTTAAAAGAAGCAAGGCCCCAAGTTGCAAGTGCAACTCCTACAATAATCATGGTTACATAAAACCGCAGCTCGGGGTTTTTAAAAACAATTCCAAAATTTCCGTTGACAAGTTGATAGTGAAGAATGAAGCTGACTCCACCTAAAAACATAAATAAAATGGAAATAGATTCTACATAGGTGCTGTTAAAATAGCCTATGCTGGCGTTATGAGTTGAAAATCCGCCGGTAGCAACAGTAGAAAGGCTATGGCAAAGTGCATCAAAAAAATCTACCCCTCCAAGCCTAAGGAGGATTACCTCCAACACAGTTAAAACGACATATGTTTTCCACAAGATTTTAGCAGTCTCTGCAAGTCTTGGTTGCATTCGTTCTACAGTGGCACCACCAGGCACCTCTGCCTTAAATAGGTGAGTGCTACCAATCCCAAGCGCTGGGAAAATTGCCATAGATAAAAGAATGATTCCCATTCCGCCAAACCACTGAGTGACACTTCTCCAAAATAGGATTCCACGAGGTAAAGAATCGATGTCTCTAAAGATAGATGCACCTGTGGTAGTAAATCCACTCATGCTTTCAAAGAACGCATCTATAAATTCTGGGCAGTATCCGGAAAGATAATAAGGAAACGCACCTGCAAATGCGATAAATATCCAAGATAAAGCGACAATCGCAAACCCTTCTCGGTCTCGAAGTTTTTCAACACCTGATGGAAGAATTTTCCACAAAGAAAGACCGATTAAAAATGACACCACAAGAGTCAATACAAATGCTTGTGAGTCGGCCATATAGCCGGGTAATGGAGGATGGTCGTAATAAAGTGCAATACCAACAGGCAGAACCATTAAGCCTGAAAGAAGAAGGAGGAGAACCCCCACAACATTGAAAATAGCAAGGATATTCATCAGAACCTGAAAAAGTGTCTTTTACGTCCGAAAAGTTTCTCGACCTTTTCAATTGCAGAGCTTAAAGCTACAACAATAACCGAATCGTCCTCTTGAACAATAATGCTTTCATCAGGGGCTAACATTTCCCCTTGGCGAAGGATTGCACCTATCATTGCGTCTTCAGGAAAGTTTAAATTAGAGATTCTGTTTCCGGCTATCGTTGAATTAGCATCAACGACCAACTCAAGTACTTCAGCATCTTCTATTAACTTAAAAACAGAAATAACCCCCCCTTTACGTAAATGCTTCAAAATAGAGCTGACTGCTATAAGGCGAGGATTTATTGTAATATCAATCCCTATTGAGTCAACAATGGGCAAGTACTCAGGGTCATTAGTAATGGCAACTGCGCGTCGCGCACCATATTTTTTTGCTAATAAGGCGGAAAGAATATTGTTTTCATCGTTATCAGAAAGTGCCATAAAAAAATCAACATCATTCATGTTTATTTCGTTGAACAAATCTAGGTCTGTTCCCGTCCCTTGGTGCACCAAGGTTTTTGAAAGTTCCTCTGCGGCTTCATGAGCAGCTTCGTGCGAGGGTTCAATAACACAAACGTTTTTGACTGTTGCTTCCAATGCTTTGGCGAGGTTGATAGATACAGGATTAGCAGAATAGATGACTATTTTCTCAACGGAATCGACAGTTTTGTTCAACATTGGCAAAAGAAACGGCAGGAACTCTTTATTTACTAAAGTGTAGATACGATCACCCGTTTGGAGAATGTCTTCTGGTTTTGGGATAATAAGTTTCCCTTCACGAACGATCGCCACTATTATTATCAAGTCAAAATCAGAGATGCTCGCGAGTTCCTTAATTGTTTTTCCTGTCAGTGGGGCATTTTCAGGTAAATCGAACTCTCGTAATAAAACCTTTCCTTGGGCAAATTCTGCAACATTTACAGCCCCTGGTGTTTCTAGAATTTTAAGAATCGTGTCAATGATGATTTCTCCAGGGTTAATCACCTGGTCAATAAACAGCTCTTTTGGCGAAAATATTTGTCCTGAACCCGTGAACTCCATGCTACGAAGTCGTGCAAATGTCTTTGGGACTTCAAATTTAGAAGCAAGAAAACACACTATTAAATTAATTTCATCTTTGTTGGTGACTGCAATCACCATATCCATATCACGAATTCCGGCTTTTACAAGAACGCTGGGCATACATGCATTACCGCAAATCGACATCACATCCAATGTGTCAGAAATGCGGGTAACCTTTTCAATATTTCCGTCTACGATAGAAATATCATGACCTTCTGCGGAGAGTTGCTCAGCTAAGTTGTTGCCGACAATGCCAGCCCCAGCGATCAAAATTCTCATAAGAAAAATATTATTTTAAAATAATTATGGAATTCTATTTTAATTCCAGTCGATTTAAAAAGTAAGGTTGCATGAGGACAGGGGTGTCCGTGGGTGTCAGTTTTTCTTATTAAGGAAGTTCAAAAACTCAGAATCTTCTGAGAGAAGAATGGTTGTGCCTGTCATCAAAGATTTTTTGTAAGCCTCCATGGAACGAATGAAGTTGTAGAACTTAGGATCTTTTGAAAACGAATCAGCGTATATCTTTGTTGATAGTCCATCGCCTTGGCCACGAATGGTTTGTTCTTGTTTGTACGCCTCAGCGATCAGGATTGTTTTTTCTTTGTCAGTTTGAGCCCGAATTTTGGTAGATTCTTCTTTCCCTTCAGACCGATATTCCATAGCAATACGTTG
>JABGTQ010000096.1 GCA_018647025.1 Nitrospina sp.
TGAAATGGAAAACGAACCTGAAGGATCAAGTGCTTTGTCTCAGTATGTAGGGGAAGTTTATAAGCGTGTTTATTCTAAATGGAAAACACCTCTTGGATCAAAGTTTAAAGATGTGACGGTATCATTTACTATTTTTTCAAAAGGAAATATCAATACCCCTGTGGTTCGTAAAAGCGCAAGAGATAAAAATCTGGATTCAATTGCGGTCAGTGCTATAATTGACGCTGCCCCATTTCCTGAGCTGCCTGAAAAATTAAAACGATCTAATCTTAAGATAAATATAATTTTTAAATATGTTCCCGAAAAAAAATAAAATTCTCCGGTCGCTATTTTTTTTGATTTTGGTTTTATGCCTGTGCTATCCCATTGAGCTTCTGGCAGTTGACTCTAATGTGCGTATAGAAATGGAGCGCGCTACTAGCAAGGAAGTAAAAATAGCGCTTACTCAGTTTGTGCTTGGTGAAGGGATTGGTGATCCCAAAGGGTTGGGAATGGAAGCTCGTAAAGTCTTGGAAAATGATCTTCGATTGACTGAGATGTTTGTGCAACTGAAGCCCGACGTTTATATAAATTTAGAACAAAAGGAAAAAGGATCAAGGGCAGTCGATTTATGGGCTTGGCATCAGTTGGGAGCTCAGTGGCTTATCAAAACAGAATATAGTGTTCTCCCAGAGGGGAAATTATCATTAGTGTTCCGTTTATACGACACTGTAAATGAAAAATTCTTACTGGGTAAGCGATACTATATCAGCGAAAAAAAACTAGTTCGAAAAGTCATTCACCGTTACGCAGATGAATTGATGCTCTTACTGACAGGTAAGCGAGGTGTGGCCGAAACACAAATCGCTTTTCTTTCACGACAGAATAAAGGCACAGAAATTTTTGTTGTTGATTTTGATGGAGAAAACCTAAAACAAGTAACGAATGATAAGACCCTCAATTTAACTCCTACTTGGTCGCCTAATGGTCGTTGGTTGGCCTACACTTCTTATGCTGGAAATAATCCAGACTTAGTAATGATCGATAATTTTGGTGAAAAGCCAAAAAGAACGCTACTATATTTATCTGGTCTGAACTCAGCTCCTTCTTGGTCTCCTGTTGATGATCGTTTAACATTGGTTTTAAGCAAGGACGAAAACTCTGAAATTTATACTCTAAGCAATAACCGAACCTTAAGGCGACTTACTCGACACTTCAATATCGATACTTCCCCTACTTGGTCCCCTGATGGGAAAAAAATTGCTTTCACCTCTGATCGTTCTGGAAGAGGTGCACCGCAAATCTATATCATGGATGCTCACGAGGGAGACAAGGCTGGAGTTCAAAGGATTTCATTTAATTCTTCCTATAACGATAACCCTGCTTGGTCGCCTGATGGAGACAAGATTGCTTATACGTCACGGGTTGGGAAACGATTTCAGATAAAAATTTACGACTTGATAACCAAATCAAGTGCCGTTTTGACAAAGGGAAGGGGAAATAATGAACAACCCACCTGGTCACCCGATGGACGTTTTATAGCTTACAGGCATAAAGATGGCTCAGGGATAAGCACTTATATTCAGCGTTTAGACAGCGATAAGACCCGTCAACTATCAATTGGTAATAGTAGTGGTGCCAGTCCAAGTTGGTCCCCATACTTAAATCGTTAGCTACTCTATTGAATTAATTTGATTTAAAGGTTGCAAATTTTAATCTAGACTATTAGAATTACCTATTTAGGGAAGATGGTTGGTTAAGATAATTGAGTGTCCACATGCTTTAAAAACTTTTTTTTAAGCTATAATTTATGACTCTCATACAACTCGCAATACTTTTGAAGTTGAATTGATAGTTTCAAGATATAGGGATGACTAAAAAGTAATTAATAAAAATATAATGTGTTGGAGGAGAGTGCTAGATGATTAACAAAAACGGTTATTTGCTAACCGCAGTTTTTTTTAGTTTGATTTTTATGACAGCCTGTTCAAAAAATTTGATGCCCCCAGAGGGTCTTGATGGGACAACGCTGAGTAGCCAATCGACCCAGTCTGGAGATTCTGTCGGGTCTGCCGCGAGGTCGGGGTCTGCAGGTAGTGGGTTTAATATTACCGAGCAAGATAGCAGGAGTGGTTCCGGATTTTTATCAGAAGAAAGTGTTGGCGAGTCAGCTAGGTCGGGAGATTTTGGTTCAAATGGTTCCGGTGATGGTTCAGCCCTAGGTGGTGGATCCTCAGGAAGGTTTCAATCTGAACCATTTTTAGGGAATGATTCAGGAGGCTCTGGTTTTGGAAGCGGCATGGATGAAGCACGGACGCTACCTTTTAAGGATACAAATGAGTTAAAAGACATTTACTTTAAATTTGATAAGTATGATCTTGATGATGATTCTCGTCATATTTTAAGAAAAAATGCTAGTTACCTCAAAGCTAATTCTTCAGCGGTAGTTGAGATTCAGGGGCATTGCGATGAGCGTGGTACCAACAATTACAACATTGCTCTTGGTGAGCGTCGTGCTCAGTCAACGAAGATGTACTTAGTGTCACAAGGGGTAAGCTCAAGACAAATTCATACGATCAGTTATGGAGAAGAAAGGCCATCTTGCTTTGATAGCAATCCAGCATGTTGGCTCAAAAACCGTCGAGCCCATTTCAGGATTAGCGAATAGTTTGTCTACCTTTAAGAAGATAAGCGATGCGTAAAAAATGATTTGTTTTTCGAATCAAACGATAGACTTGGATATAATGGACCGTGACAGGATGATCTCTGTCACGGTCTTTTTTTGTATCATAAACGTTCCCTTACACAATTATTGAAAGTTTTAATTCTATGCGGATTAAATTTGCCATAATTCCCATTTTAATGCTTGCGCAGGTATGTTTTTTTTCGAAAGCTGATGCCGGTGATGAGCAGTATCATAAACAAATTCTGGAAGCATTAAAAAGAATGAACGTTCGTTTGGTGCGTATTGAGACAAATAAGATAAGGTCTCTTAAGGCTGTCCAGGAAAGCTTACTGAATCAGATAATGGCATTAAGAACCAGTCTCGAGCAAATTCAAGCCACAGGGGAGATGAACAAAGTAGAAATGTTGGCTGCTGTTGGGGGAATGAAGACAAAAATTTTGGATGTGGAAAGCCACCTTAAGAATGAGGTGATGAACGCTGTTGACGCTCAAAATCAAGAAGATAAGAGGTATCGGGCTCAATTCCAAGCTCTATTTAGCGAACTCAAAGATAGCTTGGCAACGGATATGGAGAGCTTCTCTAAGGTAAACCAACAGCAATTTCAGAATTTTGGTGTGTCAAATGATAAGCAATTTCAGAAAATTGTAAGTGTATTTGAAGAGCAGAATAGCAAATTGTTACAGACACAAGCCTTATTTAAAACAGACTTAATACCCGCGCTTGATACTCAGAGTGAAGAGACTCGACAGGCCTTGTTGACAGAACTGTCTCAAGCTCGTGTTATTCAGAAAAACTTCCTGGAGTCAAACCACAAACAGACGGTTGCCACTTTAGCTACGATACAAGAGAAAAACAAAGGGTTAATTGAA
>JABGTQ010000097.1 GCA_018647025.1 Nitrospina sp.
GCTATTTGGTTTAGGGTAACTCATCTAATTTTCTTTTAATTTAAGTTAATTATCCTCTGATATTTTTTTTCCTGTTATCTTCATTGTAAATATTTTTTTCTCTACTTCCCCGGAAGGTAAAATAGTAGTTTCTCCTGTAACTCCATTAAAACCCCGTATTTGCATCAATTCTTTTTTTACTTGAATACGATTTCTTGCTCCTGAAAGAATTGTTTTAATTATTAATTTTGTTGTATCGTAAGCCTGTCCAGATAATATTGTTGGGTCCTCACCAAAATTTTTTTTATAACTCTCTAAAAACTGAACCACCTCAGGCCTTTTTGATTTAATATAAAAACCATCCATGAAGTATCCTTTTTTTATATACTTTCCCGCCATTTTAGTTAGTTCTGGAGAGTTCCATCCACTAGCACCAAGTAGCGTTGTATTATCTATATTGTAAAAAACTAACTGTGGGATAATAAGGCCAACTTTATCGTAAAAACCAGGTATAAATATAGCGTCATAGTTTAACTGTAATGATATTTTTAAATTTTGAACTTGGTCTCCTGACCAAAGTCCCATTTCCACTAAAGGCTGAGACAATTGACCACCCTGCCCTAGTGAATCTATCTCTATATTATTTTCTTCCTGATCTTTAATTAATTTTCTAAGGTTATCATCATCTATGCCACCCATTTTTTGTATTTGATTTTTAAAATCATTTTGGGAACGCTCATATGAAACCACTGAAACAACCTCTCCACCTAAGGACTCCACTTCATTAATAAAGAAATCTTTGAGATCAAAGCCAAATTCCTCTAAAGGGTAAAGAACAACAAACCTGCGTAAACCCAACCTATTAACAGCGTATTCAGCTATATATTTTCCTTGAAGTTCCCGTGTTAAAGCATTTCTAAAAATATAAGGACTCAGTTCAGTAATACCCGAAGAGGAAGCGCTAGGTGTAATCATAACCAAGTGATATTTGTCACTAATAGAAACCACCTTTCTTACGGAATCACTCAAGACAGGGCCTACAATGCCAACCACGCTAGGATCATTAGCAATTTTTTCAACCATGTTTTCTATAGAGCCTGATGCTGAATCCTTAACTACAGTTTCCAGTTCTACCTCTTTAGTTATTAAATTAAATTCGTTTACTGCCTGTTGAATTCCTTGAAGTACCTGCTGTCCACTCAAAGCCATTTTACCGGTCAATGGTAAAACAACACCAATTCTTAAGATATTTTCTTTATTTCCTTCAATCTTTTTTAACATTGACTCTAGTGCTAGCCGTGAAGAATTATCTGGAAATAACCGCAAAAATCTTGTGATTATTTTTTGCAACTTCTCGAGATCTCGTTCGTCACGGTAAATCGAAATTAATTTCAGTAAGATTTGGTCTAACGGAAAGTCAGAAAAATATATTTTTGAAAATTTAACTAACATATCCTTGTCTAGTTTTTGATTTACAATCTGCAGTATTAAATCTTTTGCATTACCCTCCACTGTTTTATCGTCACTTTGAGAGTAGGTTTCCATAAGTTTCTCTATGGCTTTGTTATAGTCTAGGCGTTGCTCTTCCAGTCGGCCAAGGTATATTTTAGCCTCCCATTTTTTTTTTGCATCTGGGTGAGAAAGTGCAATCTCTTCAAATGAAGCCTTTGCTAACTCATATTTCCCAAGCTCAAATAGGCATTGGGCTTGGCCAAACTTCGTTTTATGAGACAATTCTAAAACAGGATTACTACGCAAAATCATTCTGTAGTAACGTAGGGCTATAACTAAGGAATGGGTTTTTTGATGAATAGTTCCGAGCCGATACAATGCTGTATTTCTACGAGTACCACTTGGTTTCTCATTGAGATACTTTTGATAAAGAATTTGAGCTTTATCATAATCACCTGCGTAAAATAAATGTTCTGCTTCTAAAAAAGGACTATAAAAAGGAAGGGATGTTTTATCTAGTTCTTCTGCTGAGACACTCAACGCAAACAGAAAAACCAAAGGGACAAAAAGTGATCCAAAGAAGAAAAAACTGGATTTAAATTTCATGATTAGCAAAGAAGTAAAAAACCCTATTTATTTTAAATAACTTTGGAACCATAAGTTTTGGAATACATTTTCAAACGAAGCGCATTAAGTCGAATGAACCCATCAGCATCATCTTGACGGTAGCCATCCCCTTCTTCAAAAGTAACCACATTTTGATCATAAAGTGATTTGCTCGATTTTCTTCCTAACACAGAACAACTTCCCTTATAAAGTTTGAGTCGAGCGGTTCCTGTAACAATTTTCTGAGACTCATCGATCGTCTTTTGAAGAAGAATTCGTTCTGGAGAATACCAGAACCCATTGTAAATCATTTTAGCATATGAAGAAATTAAGGAGTCACGCAAAAACATAACCTCCCGGTCCATGGTAATAGATTCAACTGAACGGTGAGCAACGTGTAAAATTGTGCCTCCGGGGGTTTCATAAACACCCCGCGATTTCATACCCACAAACCTATTTTCTACTATATCTACTCTCCCTATGCCATTCTTACCGCCGTATTCATTCAGCTTCGCAAGTAAGGTAGCCGGACTCATTCGCTCCCCATTTATCGAAACAGGGTTTCCTTCTTCATAGTCGATCTCTATTGTCGTGACTTTATCCGGAGCAGATTCAGGAGAAACACTTAGCATAAACATACCTTCATCGGGTTCAACCCAAGGATCCTCAAGATTCCCTCCCTCATAACTCATATGAAATAAGTTACGATCCATGCTGTAAGGTTTATCTTTACTTACCGGAACCGGTATACCGTGATCACTGGCATACTCCATAAGGGCGCTTCTAGAGGTCAAGTCCCAAACCCTCCACGGTGCAATAATTTTAATATCAGGGTTTAAATCTATATATGCCAATTCAAAACGGACCTGATCGTTTCCTTTTCCTGTAGCACCATGGGAAACACCATCAGCACCACATTGTTTTGCAATGCGGATTTGTTCTTTTGCAATCAATGGGCGCGCAATTGAAGTGCCTAGCAAATAACTTCCCTCATAAAAGGCATTACCGCGAAGCATGGGAAACACAAAATCACTAACAAACTCTTCTTTCAAGTCTTCAATATAAACTTCACTCGCACCTGTTGCGAGAGCTTTCTCGCGAACAGGATCAAGCTCCTGCCCCTGACCCACATCAGCAGCAAATGCAATAACTTCAGCATCGTATTGCTCTTTGAGCCATTTGATGATTACGGAGGTGTCTAGACCTCCAGAGTATGCTAATACAATTTTATTTACTTCCATCGTTAACCCGTTCTTTTTTTATTTAATACAATAGTAAAATAATAATTTAAAAAAACTAACTACAATACAGCTAATCGTTCTTTAAACATTATAAATTTATAGTAAAGCAACTAAACCTAACCACCAATATCTAGAGATTTATAATGTGTAAAAAAATAAAATTTTTATTATTAAAAATTTTTTGCATAACAACTCCAGTGTCACAAAAAGGATCTAATTCTACCATCCAATGCCGCTTGGTCTTTAGAAAAAGACTGCAAGGCAGACTGAGTCATAAGATCGTCTAGCGCAACTTCCTGCGACCATTCACTTATTTTTGGTATTTTTCCTTGATCGAGTATTTGCTTAAGTTGTGTAGCCGAAAAAGGATAAAACAAGTCCACATTTCTCTCCTTACAAAATGACTCCATCTCACCGCCGGTCATAGTATTCAAATTAGTACTAGCAAGTAGATCGTTTACAAACTGAACAAAAGTATCAGAAACCTCCCACAGTTTAGAAAAACGAAAACCGTCTGCGTGACTGAAATCAATCTCTGGCTGAATATCTTTCCCAATATTGTTATTCATAGGATCAATGGAATGCTCCATTTTCAGAAATTGCTCCATAGCTACAGGAGGAATAGTCATAACATCAATCCCTGCAAGAAAAGCAACCTGCTCACCGCTCCTAATACTTGCACCAATAAGCCTTGTCCCAACTTCTCGGTGTTTTTTACGTATGTCAAGAAGAACCTCTTGCGTAGCTAATGTTACCTTTTCACCAACCAACTCACCTCCACCCACTGAGTTCTCAGAAACAACCTGATTAAGCCTCCCTAAAAAGACATTCACAAAGTCAGGGTTTGACAGTCGAGCTGCAAGATAGTTTTGGCGTGCTGAAAAGCCAAGAGTAAAGTTGATTGGCATTCCTTCTTTACGTAAAGTCCTAACGGAAAGGTATCCTTCGGGCGTTAGAGGAATTTTGATTATAAAGTATTCTGGACATACACGATAGTAGCGTCGAGCATAATCTAACGTCCCCCCAATATTTCTTGACATTGAAGGATGCAATTCAATACTCACCTTAGTTTTAAAAGCTCTAACTAATCGAAGGGCAATACGACAATTAATAACAAAACCGACCTCTGCCACCTGCTCTTCTTCAGTTAAATCAGAAGCCACTTCCTTCAATCGAGAAATAGTTTGATGGATGACTTTATCCATCACTCCTGTTTGGACTACCTGATTGGCTAAAGTATTATTGGTGGTAAGTGCGTTGAAATCAGACTTCCAAACTGACTTTGCTTTCTCTAGGTCACCAGTATCAACCCAAAGCTCGGTTCCAGTTTCTTTGAATCGAGCCATAGTTGGATCTGATTGAAACACAGGCTGGTCCTTCCCAAGATCCATGCAAGCAATCTCATGGATAACACTATCAAGTTCGTCAGAAACAGTCGTCATTTTATTTGCCTTCCTTTAGTATGACTAGGTTTATTTAGCAAGTTAAACATATTATTTTTATAGGACTCAACACCGGGTTGATTGAATGGATTTACCCCGGATAAATACCCTGTCATGGCTACTGCACGTTCAAAAAAATAAAACAACTGGCCAAGATTATGCGCTGAACGTTCTTTGAGAATTAAGGCTAGGTTAGGAACCCCGCCTTCATGATGAGCAGCCGCCGACCCTTTGTACGCTTTATCGTTGATAAAATCCAGTGATTTCCCTTCAAGGTATCCAAGTCCATCTATATCGCTGTCACTCCTTTCAATTTCAATAACTTTCAACGATTTCTTCACTAACAAAAAAGTTTCAAAGAGATTGCGGGTCCCCTCCTGGACTCTTTGTCCAAGAGAGTGTAAATCAGTTGTGTAGTGGGCTGTGGAAGGGAAAATTCCTTTTCCTCCTTTTCCTTCACTCTCCCCAGCAAGTTGTTTCCACCACTCTAAAACATAATCGAAGGAAGAATGGAATGCTGCCATCAGCTCTATAGTTTTTCCCTTTTGAAACAACAAATATCGATAAGCCGCATAAAGATAAGCACTATTGAATGATAAATCAGAAGATCTCGATAGTTCTCTTTCAGCCATTAAAGCACCATCCATAAGTTCGCGTATATTTACTCCGGCCATGGCAATAGGAAATAATCCAGCAGAAGTAAGTACCGAAAAACGTCCTCCCACATCTTCTGGAATATAAAAAGATCTATAGCCCTCTTCTTTAGCTAAATCGTTCATTATGTTTTTTTGCGGTCCGGTAGTTACTATAATTCGCCTTCGAGCACCTTCTTCACCATATTTTTTTTTCATAAAAATTCGTAGCAATCTGAAGGCAATCGCTGATTCAAGAGTAGTACCTGATTTTGATATCAAATTAATGCAAACTTCCTTATCTTCTAAAGTCTGGAGAAGCTCTGCGTGGTAATCTGAACACATTGTATTACCTGCAAAGTAAATCTCAGGGGCGTACTCCTTATTATTAGCAGAGCTTAAAAAAGAAATAGCCGCACGAGCTCCTAAATAAGAACCACCTATCCCGACACAAACAAATGCATCACATTGTTCTCTCATTTCATCTTGAGTAGAACAAATTGAATCTAATAATGAAGAGGGAGTCTGAGATGGCAAGTGCATCCACCCAAGATAATCGCTCCCCACTCCTGTTTTCTCCTCCAAGGCAGTATGCAAATGGTCAATATTTTCCTGCAAAGAACTTATCTCCGGAGTAGAAATAATTTTTCTCGCATTATCATTATTAAAGGAAATATCCATAATAAAAAAATCAATTCCTTATAGGAGTTTAATACTTCTCAAGCCAGTCAAACCAAGCACAAGCTCTATCACCTATTGTTCGTAAAGTTAAGAACACATATACATAAAGTTATAAATTTAGAACTCTTAATAATCACTATATTACCTAGTTAATAGGTAGAGAAATTACAAAATAGTTTTTAATGGTTTTTTGCTCAAACAACTGACCTGCAAACATTTGCGCCTTCTCTTTTGAATCAAAACGTCCAACGCGAATCTTATACCAAGTTTCCCCAGACTTTCTTTTTGTCGTTACTTGATAAACATCTCGTACACCCTTTTGCTTAAGGGAATTAATCAAATCGCTAGCTTGCCTAGATGACGTAAACGCAGCAACCTGAAGAGTATGGATTCCGCCTTTTTTGAACGCATTTAGTCTTTTATTTTTAGTATCAACCACTTGACCTTCTTCCCCTACAAATA
>JABGTQ010000098.1 GCA_018647025.1 Nitrospina sp.
CATTCTCGAATCTTTTAAGTATAGGTTGTAGTAGCCGCAGACAGATCCTTTTCAAAACTCACTAAGTCCCGCTAGTTTTTTCATAACGCTATAAAATTTTTTTTCCTCAAAATTCCCTGTAAGGCAAGTTTTTTTTAAAGGATATCTAAAACTCCTTGTTTGATTAGCTTTAGCTGGTCTTTTGTTATTTCTCAGTGCTTTTTTTTAATTTTTAAGGTCTTTTTTACTAATGTATTTGTTTTTTTTCTCCGATTACATACTCATAGAAAGAATTGAGTAGCGGTGGAGGTATCTAGAAAAAGATGAATTAGGGTGGAGACCCTAACAATTATGCAAATACTAGAGATCGATGCACCTATAGTACAGAATCAATCCCCTAAGGGTCGGTTTGAACGAGAAGAAGTCAGTACTTCAATCGAGATGAGTGCCTTTTCGCAGGCGAGAGAGGGTGATGTAGTGATTTTGAATTTTTCAGATAAACAGAGCCTTTCCAATTCTTATGGTGAAACCCAGTTTAAAGATAATCAAGCGGTACAGGAGATCTCTTCAGTAGCGCGGGCAGTTTCAGAGTATTCTCAGATTATTGAAGGGAGCTTAAACGAGGATGAGTTGATTGCAATTAAGCAAATCGTTGCACATGTTGAGCCTATTGTGAGAAAATTCCTAGCTAGTGACCCTGAGGAACTCAATTTGGAAAAATCGGTCGGGGTTTTGACTGGAGATCAAGAAATCACTGAGAAAGTTGGGGTAGAGCTTGGATATGTAATTTTAAAAACATTAGACTTAGAACCTTTTTCTCAGGGAAAACCTGAGAATATAGTCCAGTCAGAATCAATTGAAATAGTGTCAGAAAAACCCAATATCAATGTCGAAAATATTCGGCATGTTCCTGAACTGGCTATATTAGCAGTAGATACTGAGTTTCAGAAACAGTTTCATACTCTCAATGAAAGTAGTAAATCACTCATTGTAAGTTCTCTCAATGACTTGATGAGGTTCTTTCATGAAAATATCAGTAAAGTCTTAGAACCTCTAAAACATCCTATTTCCCTTGGGACAGGTGAAGTGGACCTGTTAGACTCAAAGCCACAAGCCTAGCAACAGCTTTTCCCATCGTTTGTTCCCAAATATAAAATCAAAAATAATTTTGCGAGAAAGTGTATGACTTAGCTTTAGGTGCCGTTATATTTCTCTAGGGCATCATCGCCCCGTTGTTGATATCAAGAGTTTGTCCCGTTATGGAGGTTTGAGCATCTGAAATTAAAAATGAGGTTAATTGTGCGATTTCATCCGGTTCAGACATTTTCCTTAAAGGAACATCGTTCATTGCTTGTTCAAAAGCACTTTCCTTACTTATATTTAAATTTTCAGAAAATGCTCTTAACCCTTCGTGTGCCATTTCAGTGTCAACCCACCCAGGACATAGAGCGTTTACAAGAATTTTATCTTGGGCTAGTTCGATGGCGAGTGAACGGTTTAGCCCTAGTAATCCTGCTTTTGAAGCGCAATAGGCAGAGTATCCGGGCACTCCTAGCCTAGCTAAAATTGAAGTGAGAATAACAATTTTTTTAAATGGGGCCTTGTTTTTTTTAAGGTAAGGCAGACCATCTTGGATTGTATTATAGGTTCCGGTTAGATTAGTTTCTATGATCTCATGCCATCGATCGTTTGAAAGGTAACTATTTTCTCCACCAACACCTGCATTTGCTACCAGTGCGTAAAGTGAATTGATTTTTATTTTGTCTAAAGCTTTGGCGATGTTTTTTGGAAGCCTTATGTCGCAAGAAACACAATGATGTTTCTCCGAATCTTCTAGAGAACTTTTAGTTTTTTCCAATGTGTCAAGATTTCTCCCTAGCAGAATCAGGGGATAGCTGTCTTTTGAAAGACGCTGAGCGATGGCTCTGCCGATTCCAGATCCTGCTCCTGTAACTAAAATAGTTTTTGTGTTCTCCATGATTGGCTTAATTTAATGTGACTAGCGTATTAGTTTTTTTTAAAATTTCCGCTCAATGCTTTAATAAAGTCTGAAAGGCACCTGGCTTTCTCTGATTCAGAATTTTTGTTATATATTACGATAAGGTTATTCATCATCCTTGTTAACGTTTCTCTGCTCGTGGCCGCGATTAAATAATGTTCTTCAAAATGGTAACCCATTTGTTCTGTGAGGCTTGCACAGTCTTCTTGCGATAGGACACGCCCTTCGTTAAAAGGATCAAAGTATATAGGTTGGGTAAGAGATTCGTATTTTGCTATATAGCGCCCAGGTAACCCAACTCCAACAATGGGAAGCCCGATACGTTGTCCTAAAAAG
>JABGTQ010000099.1 GCA_018647025.1 Nitrospina sp.
ACAATTCTTACAACAAACAAATAGTATGGATTGTGGCACCATCAAAAAAAAGTATTCCTGGGTTGATACGAAAATTACCTCACTACGGAAAATATGGATACCTTGTATTCAAAGGGAACGAACCAAAGAACGTTATAAAGGGCACATGGCCTTCTAGCCGAGTAGGGCTCGAACATGTATTCATAGAGGGTACCTACCCTTTATTCCCCAAAGCACCGTTAATTAAATAACAATTATAAAATAGCGTGGTCATAAAAAAGATAAGACTAACCAAGGTCATCGATACTAAAGTTGACAAGGTGACTCTTGATTACCGAGATGGTCTAAAAATAATAAATTAATTCGGTCTGGAAAAGATCATCTTTGCGCTGGCCAAATAGAAAGTCTGTATTAGGTTGGTCGAGTGATAAACGCACTTCTAAGTTGAGTCGCAAATTATTTCCAAGCCGCCGACTGGCTTCTAGAAAAAAAAGTCGTGCTTTGGTTTCTACGTCCTGGATCCAGCCCAGAAGAGCTTCGGAGCTAGCGGCATCATTAACAGCCAACCTCAAGCCACTAGCAATGTCATTTTCAAAAGCAGTAGTAGCATCATCTTTTCTATCGTCATACAACCACTCTCCAACGAAACCGAGGTCCATGCTTGATTCAAGAACCCCTACTAATGTGTATTCGAACCCTCCCGCCCAGGCAAAATAATTCTCATTGCCTTGCCCGGAGCGGTAAAGGGATTCGAACTTCCATAACCATTCTCCAGCTACGTAGGCGACATCAAGGCTGGTTTGGTTGATTTGCTCATATTTTGGGATTTTTATAGCGCTACCACTAGAGTCAGTTCCATCCAGTAAGGTAGGATCACGGTTAGTTCCCGTGAACTGTGATAAACCTATATCAAATTCATCAAACGTATGTGAGTAACGTAACGCCCAATCGCTGTGCCATTCTTCAGCGGCGCTTTCATACTGTGAACGGTCTTCATCAATAATAGAACTTCCTCGCATTCTTCCTCCTGTGCCGACAAACGTTCGCTCACGAAAAAAGGGCATCCAGAAAATATCGACCATTCCCCAATCGCGAGAAATAGAAAAATTAGTCATCGGCTGACCCAATTTATCTTCGGTATCCATATTTTCTACTAAATCGGTCTGATTGATAATATCTACGAGGTGGATAAACTCAGTAACTCCCCAAAAAACTTTTCGTACCCCAACTCTTAATTCAAAATCTTCTTTAAGCCATAAATAGGTAAGCTCACGAATATCTAAATGTGTACGTTCCTGATCACCGCTATCGAGTCGGAAGAAAGGTACAAAAGTAAAACTGCTGCCAGTTTCGAACTCATGATAATATTCAGGCTGAATAAAAAACGAGGATGACTGTTCGTTCTGCCCACTATGTAATGCATCATTTGGGAAAAGACGAATTTCGCCCGCAACATAACCTGAAATTTCATGGGCAAAAATTTTCGATGGAGGGAAAAATAACAAATTTAAGACAAAAACAAATAGGAAACTACGTAGTATTTGAGATGATTTTACTAGGAGCATACTTACCGCACACGCTTGAGACTACTCTTATTGAAATCTTTGCTTCTAAGACCGTTCCGAAATTTATAATTCTTCCAGGTTATCAGGGTACTTTTTCCTGTCTGGTGGTTTTCCATATACATGGTTCCCGGGTACCAGTATTTTTCGAGGTATTGTTTAAAGTCAGATTGAATCAATGTTTTTAGCAGTGCATCTTTTCTATCATAAAATTTAATTTGAAGGATTTTATAATCTTTCTGATCAAGCCACACAACCTGCCGTGTGTACCCCGAATTTTTATAAGTCGGATATCTCTCGAAGACAAAGCACTTTTCACCTTGGTATTCTTGATCACGAATCCATTTATAGGTATATTTTTCTACTTCCTGACTCGTAATGTCTTCGAAAGCAAATTCGCTACCCATAAACGAACCCGATTTATTGGCAGAACTAATGCGTTTGACACGTTTTAAGGCTGGTAAATAAAGCCATTGGTCGTCAGTGCCGGTTTTATGAGTAAAGTTGAGGAGCGCGGTCCCTTTTACATCGCGAGGCCGTTCAAAAATTGAAAGAGATTTATCACCATCATTTTCGACTTCCAGAGTTTTATTCCTGATATTCCTCGAACTTTCCTCTCCTTGGCGGTTTTTCAACACCATCACCATGCTAGCAGTGAAATCCTGAAATCCATTATCTCGCTTGTCATCTTCTTGAGCGATGGCAAGTCCTTTTCCTTCTGGTGTCTCCGCAGTCGCTAGGCTGACGTTGAAAAAAACAGCTATGAATAAAAAATATAAAAAGTGTTTCATTTAATAATCTCTCTTTTATGGATGTCTTTTATTTTCTGTGATTGGGTTACTCAATTTCATGATAAGAGTTGGAAGAAACAAAAAATCTGCCAACAGAGCAAAGATGATAGAAATGGTAGTCATATATCCTAGTTGAACATTCATGCGAAATCCTGAGAAAGTCAACACGAGAAAACCACACACCAGAATTAAAGATGTCAGAAATAATGCAGGACCCACCGTATGAAACGAATAGCGTATTGCTTCTTCAGTTGTCTTTCCAAGTTCTACACGTGCTCTACGAAATTTACTTAAAAAATGAACAGTATCATCAACAATAATACCAAGGGCCACTGGGGCTACAACAGAAACTGCCAATCCGATTTCTCCTACCACCCATCCCCACAAGCCAAAAGTCATGAACATTGGAACCAGATTGGGAACCGTACTGATTAACCCAAGTTTAAAACTGCGTAGTACCGCTATAAGAATAGCGGAAATCAGAAGCAAGGCCAGCGTATTACCAATCATCATGCTATCAATATTTCTCTTGGCTATGTGCGAGAACATAATTAGAGGACTAGCCCCA
>JABGTQ010000100.1 GCA_018647025.1 Nitrospina sp.
AAATTGGAGAAATTATTTAAGGATGTCAGAAAAATTCAATACAAACCTAATAAAAGCGATAGAATCATCTTCGGAGGCAGCTGGTATTTGCAGGCAGGCAATGATTGATGCAAATGATGAAAGTTGTAGGGCGATGTACTCGGCTATCCTCAAAGATTGTGAGAAGCACTTAGATATGCTTAAGGGAGAAGTGGAACTTCACAAAAAACAAAAAAAATGGGATTTATAAATGCGCATACTGGTTGTTGAAGATGATAAAAAAGTTGCTGGTTTTATAAAGAAAGGATTAGAAGAGGAAAGCTATGCTGTCGATGTAGCATATGATGGTGAAGACGGCTTACACTTCGGATCCGAAGGGCAATATGATCTGATTATTTTAGATATTATGCTTCCAAAAATAGATGGTTTAGAAATTCTTTCGCAACTACGCGACCAAGGTAAAGATACTCCTATTCTCCTTTTGACAGCTAAGGATGCAGTTGATGATAAGGTTACAGGGCTTAATAAAGGTGCGGATGATTATTTAACAAAGCCCTTTGCTTTTTCTGAACTATTGGCACGAGTGAGAGTTTTATTGCGTCGTGGTAAGGCTGAAGTAAAAACTACACTCATGATTTCAGACCTTACTCTTGACTTGGTGAGTCATAAAGTTAACCGAGGCGGCGATGAAATTGAGCTTACAGGGAAAGAGTACGGTCTCCTTGAGTATTTTATGCGTAATCAGGAAAAAGTATTGACTAGAACTATGATTGCAGAGCACGTGTGGGACTATAATTTCGACACGTTCACAAACGTTATAGATGTTTATATTAATCACCTGCGCAAAAAAATTGATAAAGGTAGGGAGTTAAAGTTGTTACACACTTTGCGGGGTGTTGGCTATGTCATGAAAAAATAATATGCCTTTTACATCGATTCGTTCTAAATTAACAGCATGGTACGTTCTTCTTTTAGGCTTAATTCTTGTCTTATTCAGTCTCATGTTGTTTTTCTTTCTTTCTAAACGTTTATATGAAAGCGTAGATAATTCCCTCACTGTTTCTGCTCGTATTGTAGCTCGCTCAACTCAGATCAATAATAGTCGAACCCCGTTACCAGGCCTTGATCTTTTTTTTGATCAATTCATGGGGTTTGGTACAGATAAATCTTACAAAATTTATGATGGGTCTGGGAATATTGGTTCTCTTTCTCAAAATTTTGATGGTTCCCAGTTCCCTCTTTCTCAGCGCTCATATTCGGCGGCGTTAAAAGGAGGCACTTCCTACGAAACTTTTTCCCTCTCCAATGATCATCCCATTAGAGTAATCACCATGCCAGTATTAAGTCGAGGTAAACTTAGTAATTTGGTTCAGGTGGGAACCTCGCTAAAAGTGGTGGTAGATACCTTAAATAATTTACAGATTATTCTCCTGACAGCTGTTCCAGCCGTTCTCCTTTTGACGGCTTTGATTGGTCGATTTATAGCTCGGCGTGCACTTCAGCCTGTAGCAAAAATCACACAGACTGCGAAAGATATTGGCTCAGGTGCCAACCTCAGCCAACGTATTCCGGTACCAAAAGTTAAGGATGAGATTGGACAATTAGCGCTCACATTCAATTCGATGATGGATCGTCTAGAGAGTTCTTTTACGCAAATGCGTCAGTTTAGCAGTGATGCCTCGCACGAACTTCGGACGCCCTTAACTGTTCTAAAAGGACAAAGTGAACTTGCCTTAGGAAAAGAAAGAAAATCAGAAGAATATCAGGAGGTTATTTCTAGCAACCTTGAAGAAGTTCAGTATATGTCAAAAGTTCTTGAAGACTTATTTCTGCTTTCAAAGTCAGATGAAAACCAAATTGCATTAGACTTAGAATTAGTCGATCTTAAATCACTTGTTGAAGAGGTGTGCAAACATGCCGAAATCATTGCCTCAGAAAAACATATAAAAATTTCTATTGCTTATATTGAGAGTGTGGAAGTTTATGGAGATCTCGTCCGTCTAAGGCAAATGATATGGAATGTTGTGGTAAACGGAATTAAATATACACAACCGGATGGGGAGGTAAAAATATCTATTCAAAGTAAGGGAGATAGTGTACTAATTGTTGTCCAAGACAACGGCATTGGTATTTCTGAAGAAGATTTACCTCTTGTTTGTAATCGATTTTATCGAGTAGATAAGGCACGTTCGCGCCAAGAAGGAGGAACAGGACTCGGTCTAAGTATTTGTAAATACATTGTGGGTGCGCATAAAGGTAGTATAAAAATTGAAAGTAAACTGGGCAAAGGAACAAAATTCAAGATCACCCTTCCTAAATCAGCAATCTCAAATCAGCAAAAAACAGGATAGCTATTGAATCCAGACAAGAGATCGGTGAACCCAGGCCTTATCACCCACACTGTCTTCGACATGGACCCAAGGTTTTTTTATCTTTAATACTTTCATTGAAAAATATTTATCAATAGGACTCCATTTAACTTGGGGAAATTTTGTTCCTGGACCCTCACGTAAGTTTGTTTTGTTATTTTTAATGACAGCACACATATAGGACTTGGTAGTAATCGTTCTATATATCCAGTAAATATCACCATCTAAATCTTGCACTCTAAGCCAGCTACCCTTTCTTCCAACTTGCTTAAATGGCATGTATTTTAGGACTGTCCACAGTTTTTCTTTCTGTTTTCCTGGTCCTGAGCGAAGATTTGCTTTTTTATCCTTGACGCAAAGCGCTTCAGCTGTTTCTTTTTGAAATAGAGATAGGGCAATGGTGGAAAAGAAAAATAGAGAGAAGATAAAATATTTGTTGATCTTTTGGGATTCTAAAAAATGAATTATCATAACTAATATTTTTAAGTAATAATTAACTATAGTAGCATAATAATAATTTATCTTTGTTGATTTTAGTTGGCTAATTTCGTTTTTAAGCGCAGGTGTTTTTTAAAATTTCATGTTGACCTAAAAACCACGAGTGTCAGTAGGTTTTTATTGTTACTCAACGAAGTTTATTTCTTACCATTAAAGTTATTTAAATTAAAACTGATGATTTTTGTGACCACTTTACAGTTTCTTCTGATTATTTTTATAGCGACTTACCTTGTTATAAATATAATTTACCTTGTTCGACTTTGTCCGATTATGGATGAATTAATTTCCTACCCTTATATCTCAGTATGTATTCCGGCTAGAAATGAAGAAAGAGATATAGAAGACTGTGTGAAGTCACTATTAAACCAGAATTACCCAAACTTTGAGGTCATCGTGGTGGATGATAACTCTACGGACAATACAGCAAAAATTATTTACTCAATGAAAAAGCAATATCCTAACTTGATTTTTGTTGCTGGAGCAAAGTTGATTTCTGGGTGGGTAGGTAAACCATACGCATTACATCAGGCTTATCAAAGGTCACGTGGTCAATACTTATTGTTTACCGATGCTGATCTTATGTACAAGCCACACGCGTTGAACACGGCTATGCATACAATGAAGTGTAAAGATCTTGACTTGTTGACACTTATGCCTGCGGCGATATTTGGTTCATTTTGGGAGCGAGTAGTTCAGCCGGTAATATTTGGGTTTATAGCCGCTCTTACAAACTTTAGAAAAGTTAATAGTAAAAGTCATAAAAGTGCTATGGGGTTCGGTGCCTTTTTGATGTTCAAAAAATCATCTTATAGAAAAATCGGTGGACACCGTAGCGTTTCTAATGAAGTTCTTGAGGATGTAATGATTGCCAAAAAAGCAAAACTCAGTGGGCTCTCTACTTTGGTTGCAGATGGGAAGTATTTGTTCTCAATTCGTATGTATCACTCTATGAAAGAGATCTGGATTGGTTGGAGAAAAAATATTTTTTTAGCCATGAAAAAATCAATCTTTAGGACATTTTACTATATGGCCATGGTTCTTTTTTTTATCTTAACCCCTTATATTGTTGTCATAGGTAACTTGTGGATAGGGTCGGGGAGCGTTTGGATAGGCCTTTCTTTGTTATGCCTTGGGATGTCTTTAGTTGGAGGTTTAGGTTTGTGTCATGAACTAGGATTAGAAAGAAAAAACGTTTTTCTTTTTCCTCTGGGAGCTATTATGATGGTTGTTATCATGCTTAACTCGATGATGCAGGCTTTGTTTCTTAGGCGAACCGAGTGGCGTGGAAGAACTTACCAGCAGTAATACGACTTATTATGAAAAGAATTAGAAGCTTATTTATTTTTTGATTCCTGCCAGTAGTGTTCCATCTCTTCTAAGGTCGAATCTTTAAGAGTTTTCCCTTTTTCTTCTAATTGCTGTTCTATGTAATGAAATCTTTTTATAAATTTGTTGTTAGTGGAGCGAAGTGCTTCCTCTGCATCAATTTTATAGAACTTGGATATATTGGTGATCACAAAAATGATATCTCCAATTTCGCTTTGGATGTCCATATTTTTTTTTGCGAGTACAGCCTCCTTAAATTCTAATATTTCTTCATCTAGTTTGTCGAACACGTCATCTATTCTCTCCCAGTCGAATCCTTCTTTCGCGGCTTTCTTTTGAATCTTTTGTGCCCTAATTAGGCTTGGAAGGTTTATTGGAATGCTATCCAAAATAGATTTTTGGTTTTTTTTATTTTTTTCTTTTTTTTTAATATCCTCCCACTGTTCAATCACCTGATCTGGTGTGCTTAATTTACCATCTTTAAATACATGCGGATGACGCCTAACCATTTTTCCACTTAAATTATCGATGACGTCTCGAAAATCAAATTCGCCTTTCAGGCTAGAGATTTTAGAATGAAATATTATTTGATACAGTAAATCCCCTAGTTCGTCTTTGATTTTTTCTGGATCGTTTTCGTCTAATGCCTCTAGTACTTCATAAGTTTCTTCAACCAGGTATGGCTTCAGAGACTCTCGAGTTTGCACTTTGTCCCAGGGGCAACCATCTTCTCCCATGAGAGTGTCTGTGATTTTAATCAGTTTGGAGAGAGAATTTAGAGTTTCGTCCATTAAGTATTAACCCTTGGATGTAAATTATTTGGATTTTAATTTTAACTCTTTATAGATACTATATTCCTTCTCTGCCTCGTCTTTTCTTCCCTCGGCCAGATGGAGTTCTCCCAGGAGCTTATGAGTAGGAGGAAAAACGGGCATATCTTTTAAAGATTTTTTTAGGTAAGTCATAGCTTCACTATAACGCTTTTGTTTAAGATAAAGCTCTCCCAAGTTTGTTGATACAAGATGAAATGAACCGAACAACGATAAAGCTTTTTTTAAAAATATTTCAGCTTTGTTGTAGTTCCCCATTGTCATATGTAAAGCACCGATATTATTGAGTGTCATTGGGAAACTAGGGTTGATGGATAAACTTTTTTCATAGGCGTTAAGTGCTTTTTCGTTTTCTTTTATCTGGCTGTACACCATCCCCAGGTTGTTGTAAGCATAATAATTATTAGGTTCCTTGTGTGTTATTTTCAGGAATATTTTTAATGCTTCTTCATTGTTCCCGGTTTGGCTTAGATGTGCGGCGTGTCGCATCCAGCTGTTTGTTTCTGACCGGTTGGCAAGCGAGAAACTCACAGAGTTGAAAAATATGACAAGGGTCAAAAAGAATACGGTAATACTCCTAGAGAAATTTGATCGAGCGTTGGATTTACTTTGGTAGGTATTAAAATTCTTCATTATTTCGGCATGTATTTTTATGTGTTTTCTGTTTTTTTTAAATAAACTCTAAAATAACTGAATCTGTTAGAAATAGTCCTTTTTTGGAGAGTCGTAGAAAGTTATCTTCGATAAGAATAAGCTCCTTTTCTTTTAATGATTGAAGGGTGTTTTTAAATAAGTTTATAAAAGAAACTTGAAAACGTTTTTCAAATTCATTAATGCTGATACCTTGAAGTAATCGTAGCCCCAGCATAATAGTTTCACCCATAGCTTGTCGGGGTTGGAGAGTTTCACTGTGCTCAACAGCAGTTTTTTTCTCTTTTACTTGTCGGATATAATGAGCTGGTAGATTAATGTTTTTAAACCGAGTGCCATCCATATATGATGATGCTCCTGCTCCTATCCCCAGACTGTTAGAATTTTTCCAGTATGTAATATTATGCTTGCACTCTTTCCCTTCACGAGAAAAATTTGATATTTCGTACTGATTAAATCCTTTCTTTGTGAGGTATTCGATGGTTGTTTTGTAGAGCTCTAGTTGATGGTCATCATCAGGCATGATTAATTTTCCGTTAGATTGGAGCTTTGAGAAAGCTGTTCCTTGTTCAATGGTTAAATTATATGTAGAAAGATGCTCTGGGGTTTTTTCCATCGCTTTGTTTAAATTACTTTCCCAAGATGCAATGGATTGGTTTGGGACGGCAAACATAAGGTCTAAAGAAAGGTTGTCGAAACCGGCCTTTCTTGCGCAGTCAACAGTCGAATGAATCTCGTTCGGTCCGTGGGCTCGATCCAATAATTTTAACTCTTCTTTGTCGAACGACTGAACTCCTATGCTGATACGATTGTATCCTGTTCTGCGAATTGATTTCATTAGCTTCACATCAACGGTTGCAGGATTGGCTTCAATTGTTACTTCGGCGTCGGATGCTACTGTAAATTCGTTCACGCATTCCTTGAGAATACGCTCTAATTGAAAGGCATTGAGTGTGGTTGGTGTTCCTCCACCAAGAAAAATAGTTTTTATGATATTGGTGTTTGTATAAATTTTCGCATAATGTTTCATTTCTAGCACTAGAGCATCTATATAATGGTCCATCTCATCTCGCTTGATTGGATGAGAATTGAAGTCACAATAGCCGCATTTATGAATGCAGTAAGGAATATGAATGTATAGTCCTAGCGGTTTTTTTTTCATTTTTTTAATAGTTGTGTCACTTTACCTGCGTTATGACACATGCATAGTTCGTTGATTAGTTTTAAGTATTAAAAATATTAAATTATTTTGTATTTTGAAAGAGTTTTTGTTACGAGTAGTTTTATTTAAATGATACGCCAATGTTGCTTTAAGGTATCATGGTAGAGTTATTTATACACTCTTGTAAGGTCTGTGTTTTGTTAATTATTGTTTGCCCATAACTATTTATTCACATGCTTCCATTAAAACAAAACGGCAATTTTAAATCGGGTTACGCTGCTATTGTTGGTAAGCCTAATGTAGGGAAGTCTACGCTCCTCAATCACCTTGTAATGAGGAAAATAGCAGCTACGTCCAGCAAGCCTCAGACGACTAGAAATAAAATCACAGGTGTGGTTCATTTTCCTGGAGGACAGGTTATTTTACTCGATACTCCGGGAATTCATAAAACCAGTTCTCAGTTCAACCAACTGATGGTTAAGGCGTCACTTAGTACCTATCATGACGTAGATCTTATTTTATTTGTAGTTGATGCAAAACAAGGTTTTGCTGAAAATGATATATTTGTTTTAGATACTCTGAAGGGTGTAGAGTCTCCCAAAATTCTCATTATTAACAAAATTGACCTCGTTTCGAAACCAGATTTACTCGGTTTAATAGCCGAAGCAGATAAGAAATTTAATTTTAGAGAACTTATTCCAGTGTCTGCTCTTCTTTCCGATGGGCTGGAAGGCCTTGGAAAAACGGTTCTTAACTATTTACCTGAAGGCCCTAAGTATTTTCCTGAAGATATGATTACCGATTGTTCAGAGGAATTTTTGATAGAGGAAATTATACGGGAAAAAATAATGCAAAGAACGCATATGGAAGTTCCCTATTCCATAGCGGTGGTTGTCGAGGGTACGCACGAAGGGCATAATGACGTTTGGGTTATTGACGCATTGATTATAGCGGAAACTACTTCGCAGAAAAAAATTCTGATTGGTGCTAATGGATCCATGTTGAAAAAACTTGGAAAACCAGCTCGAGAAGAAATTGAGAAACGTTTCGGTTGTAAAGTGTATCTAAACCTTTTTGTGAAAGTAAAAAATAATTGGCGAGAAGATAAACGTAGTCTTAGAGACTTAGGATACCTACATGATTCAAATAAAAACAGATGAAGAAATAGAAGTAATGCGTAAGTCGGCTAAGCTTGCAGCCGAAGTTTTAATAATGATAGAGCCTTATGTTAAGCCAGGAATAACAACGAATCGACTGGATGAGATTTGTCATGATTTTATTGTTTCTCATGACGCTATTCCGTCACCTTTAAATTACAGAGGTTTCCCAAAAAGCATTTGCACTTCAGTTAATGAAGAAATTTGCCATGGTATTCCTTCTGATCGGAAACTCCGTAATGGTGATGTTATAAACTTAGATATCACTACTTACTTAAATGGTTTTCATGGTGATACCAGTAGAATGTTTCATGTGGGGTCCGCGCGAAAAAAAATTAGTCGTCTAGTAGATACTTGCAAAGAGTCTTTGCAGCGAGCTATAGAGGTGGTTAGACCCGGTGCTCATCTCGGTGATATAGGGGCCATTATCCAGAAAATTGCCCATGAGAAGGGGTATTCTGTAGTTCGGGAATTTTGTGGGCACGGGATTGGACGAAATTTTCATGAAGATCCACAAGTTCTCCATCTAGGGACTGTTGGGGAGGGTGTTGAGATAAAGAAGGGCATGGTTTTCACTATTGAGCCAATGCTCAACGAAGGAAAGCCCGATCTGGAAATTCTTTCTGATAAATGGACAGCTGTAACCAAGGATGGATTGGCATCTGCCCAATTTGAGCATACCATTGCTGTGCTTGATAATGGATATGAAGTGTTAACTCGCCTCGAGGGTCAAACTGTTTTTTAAATTTACTTTATTCCGCTTATTTAGTCATTATTCCCCAAAATTACCCCAGATAAGCTTTTATAGTCTCTTTATAATCAGACAGTAAATACATATTTTTAAAGTGTTTAGTAAATTTATGTTGACAATTTTTCTCTTATAATGATAATAATTATCATTATCATTATTTATTTTATCTTCAACGAAACGCTTTAATTACAAAGAAAGGACAATACGTATGAGTATTGCTATTTTAGGAGGACTAGATAGGTTAAAACCTCATTATTTGAGGCATGGCCGTAATCTGGGATTTAATAATGTAAAAGTTTTCAGTAAAAAATTCCCGGACATGGTTAAACGACTGAGCAAGTTTGAAAGAATTGTAATTTGTACTGGAAATGTTGCCCATACGATGGTCGAAGGTACGGTCCGTATGGCACAAATTAACGGAATTCAAATTGGACGCACTCATTCCAGCAGTGTTTCTGCTATGAAAAAATGTTTTGAGCAAATAACTAATTAATATCAATAAGATACAGTCAATTACTTAG
>JABGTQ010000101.1 GCA_018647025.1 Nitrospina sp.
CTTCGAATTGCTGCATGGATGCACGATATTGGCAAAGTCACAACGCCGGTAGAAGTTGTTGAAAAAGCTAAAAAACTTCAAACCATTTTTGATAGAATTGAATTTGTTGATTTACGACTATGCTTTATTATCGAACAAATGGAAAAGAGCTTTTTAAATGAAAAAATAAAAATATTACAAAATGGATCAGACGCCAAAAATGTTTCAACACTAGAAGAGAAGCAGAAAATAAAACGTCAAGAATTGATGAATATTCGTGAATTTATTAACCAGTGTAATAATCCTGGAGAATTTCTTGAGGATGAAAAGATCGCACGTTTAGAAGAAATTTCTAAGATGACTTGGACAGACTTTGACGGAAAAGAACAAACCTTTCTCAATGACGATGAAGTGCTTAACCTTTCAATACGAAGAGGAAGTATAACGGAGTCTGAGAGAAAGAAAATGCAGAATCACGCTGCGGTCACCTTAAAAATGCTCAAGAAAATTCCTTTTACCAAAAAGTTAAAAAACATACCTCTCTATGCCGGAGCACATCATGAGTTTGTAAATGGAGGCGGATATCCTCTGGGTTTAAAGGGAGATGAAATACCTTTTGAAGGAAAGATAATGTGCGTAACAGATATAGCAGAGGCTCTTACCGCAAGTGATCGCCCTTACAAAAAAGCTATGCCATTAGAAGTTGTTTATAGAATCCTTAGAGAAATGGCTGACAAGGGAGAGCTAGATAAAGAACTAGTTGAGTTCTTCATCTCAGAAGAAGTTTTTAGTAAATATAAAGAATTACACGAATCAAATGGTAGCTAAAGTCACATTACTACTAATTATGATCACCCTCTCCTAAACAAAATATAATTAGTAACAAAACCCACCTTAATAGAGAACCAATTTAAATAATTAATATAAGCTCGTATTATTTTTTCTTAGGTTTGTAAGGGCCTGTTCGCAAAAAATTATCATTCATTTTAAGGTGTTCATCTATTGTAATCTCCTCTTCCACCCCTTTATTTTTAGGTTCTTCATCAAACTTTTTAAAAGCGCGGTTTTTTAACTTATCAGACATTGTAGTTGTTCGCTTTGTCCGAACTCTAACAGTTTTTGGCTTAATACTTTCTTTATACTTTTTTTTGTCTTCATGGGACATGCTCATTACCATAGTTTTTTGTCCCTAGCGAGAAATGGTTATCAAAAAATTCAATCAATCTACATATCTAAGTAAATAATATCATTTTAATGCTTTAGTATGAATAAAATTTATGTCTATTCAAAAAATAAACGATCATTTTGAATTAGCTCGATTCCTTGATCATTTATCTATAACGGCTAAGGTGATTGACATCAAATAAGCATCTACCTCCACATACTCTCCCTCAGATACATAGAAATCCTTAACTCTCCCATTAACTTCAGAAAGCAACGTAAAATAACCCTCTGAAATAATTTCACATACAGGCATTCCTTTAATTACTTTATCTCCAGGATTAACTAAAAACTTATCCACTTTACCCGAGGTCATTGTAGGATACATGGCTGACATTAAAATATAATCCTCCATCAATGTGCCTTTCTAAAAATAATAAAAAATAAATTTGACTAACCTCTCACCCGTTAATAGGTATAATACTATTGAGAAGTGTTATGATTAAAAAATAAGATTATCAAAAGTATCTAAAAGAAGACACACATGAAATTACAAGTTGGGGATGTGTTATTTGAATCAATGTCACAAAACATAGGATCAGTTACAAAAATTTTTGAACACCCAGATGGGAAAATAGTTAAAATTAGATGGCGGATGGACGGCCATCTTCCTCATGACACAGAACACTCATATAAGAAAGTGATGCGCTGCGTCAAGAATGGTCTATATGAACTTACTCCTAAGATGTCTTCAGATAATAAAATAGAATTAGATAAATAGACTGATTATTGCTTGTATACAGTATGAGAAGGACGGCCAGCTAAGATACTTTCCTTTCCCCAGTTTGTAACTTGTTTGAATTTATCAGATTGGCAAAATTCATTAAACGCGTTTTCATCACCCCACTCAGATGCGATTAAATAAGATTGTCCATCATTAACATCTTTATAAAGAAAAGACTTTTCATGACCATCGATGCCTTTCATTGCCTCTATTACTCCAGTACAGGCTTTTTCAAAAACTTCTTCTTTTCCTGACAACACCTTATAGTTCATTCCAATAGTAACCATTCTAAATCCTTATGTTTTATTTTTAATAAAATATTATGCAACCAGCTTAATTCCACTACAATACTCTTCGCCAACAAGAGATACATCCTTAAACCCAAAACGATCTTTAATATAGCTAATATTTTCACGTTTATTACCCACATAAACAGAAATTAAGTTCTTTGGAACTTTAAAGATTATTTTGTGAGGTAAACTAGTTAAAGAAAGAATTTTTTCAATCATTAAATCCAAACTAATTTGACAGTCAACAAGATAACGTGTTGAAGGATGAAAAGGACCAGCAACCAAGTTTTCTTTCAAAGAACGATCTGGTTGAACCCCTACCCTGATAATAGGAATACTTGCCATTTTAAATAATAAAATGGCATTTTTTAATGCAGAGATAGTTCTTTTTAAAGACCAAGGATGGTAAAGACCCTTTTTGTACATTGAATATAATGCGGTATGACGCAAAACTAATGTAGGGTAAAGACGTACAAAGTTTGGTTTCATACTAATAACATCCATGACCGATTTTTGAAAACGTTTCTCATTGTCGCCAGGAAGACCAAGCATTAGCTGAAGACCTAGATTGAGATTATGTTTTTTAATCAAAGAAATTGACTTAATTAATTCTTCTCTAGAGCATGGGCGTCCAGACTCTTCAAGAACTTGTGCGTTGGTTGATTGCACACCTAGCTCTACCGTCTTGACACCGCAAATTTTTATTAGATCCAGACGTTCAGAATCAATAAATAGGGGGTGAGTCGATACTCGTATTGAATCTACTCGACCACTTTCAATAAAAGGTTTTATCACTGATAGCAGGATTTGCTGTCTGTCCATAGGCAAACCAGTAAAGCTTCCTCCATAAAATGCAACTTCACATTTAGAACTACGGGTTGAATTAAAATCTTGACCTAGATAAGTCTTTAAAACTTCCAAAACATGGTTTTGATCTGTCTTGGATCGAGCACCAGTTATATCAACTTGACTGCAAAAAACACAACGGTAAGGGCACCCCTGATGAGGAATAAAAATTGGGACAATAAGTATTTTTTTTTTCTTCATGCACTTATATATAAATATCTTAACCTTTATATTTTTTTAAACACTTTCAAAAAACTACTTAATGCATGCTTTGCCGCAATCTGTTCAGCTTCTTTTTTACTCCGCCCTTTTCCAGACCCTAGAGTCTGACTACGAATTATAACCTTAACATTAAATTGTTTATCATGGCTGGGACCTAATTCTTCCACAACCTTATATAAAGGAACACAAGAGAATTTATGTTGCGTATATTCTTGTAAATGACTTTTAAAGTCTGTGTAGATGTTTGCGTCTCTATAGACATCAATTTCCTTAATTAACTGCGGTAAAAATATATCAGCAGTTGTTCCAAAATCACTATCGCAAAAAAGAGCTCCCACTAAGGCCTCATAGGCATTGGCAAGAATAGATGCTTTTTCCTTACCTCCAGAAAAAGACTCTCCTTTACCAAGTGAAATATAACCACCTAGTTTTA
>JABGTQ010000102.1 GCA_018647025.1 Nitrospina sp.
CATCAGCTAAAATGATAAGCGGATCTTTTACCAAAGCTCTTGCAATAGCAACACGTTGGCATTGCCCGCCAGATAATTGCGAGGGTCTTTTTTTAGACTGATCACTAAGTCCCACTTTAGCAACAATATCCATAACACGGCTCCGAACATCTTTTTCCTTAAAACCATTCATTAGAAGCGGAAAGAGGACATTTTCATAAACGGAATAAACCGGAAGCAAGTTATAGGTCTGAAATATGAATCCAATATTTTCCCTTCTATAAGAAGCCATTTGATGGCGACTCATAGAAGAAAGATTCGATCCTTTGAAATAAATATTTCCAGTCGTTGGAACATCCAAACCTCCAATAAGGTTTAATAGAGTAGTCTTGCCAGAGCCTGAAGGGCCAACAAATGACATGAATGCACCTCCCTCTATTTCGAGACTAACATCATTCAATGCCGTGAAATTTTCTTCCCCGACTCTGAACTCTTTCGAGACTTGATTCAATACGATTAAATTATTATCCATATCCCTTAATTTCAAAAAAAACTTACCAGAGTTAATCCTACAGTGGATTCAGTACCACTAAAAGAACCTGTTCGCCTACTTAACCTTCCATCTTTTTTTCCTGTTTTGATATTACCGCCGGCACGAGCATGGAAATAAAGAAACAAAGATTCATTAATCGAATATTCAATTTGAGGAATCAATTGAAAACTTTTATCACGCAAATCGAAAAGACTAAAAATCTGCCATCTAATATCAATTCCCACAGGCTGATCAAATGAAAACCCAATTTGTTGAATAGTTCTCTGACCTTTAGTATCTGTAAGAGTAAATTTATTTTGCCGTGTCGTAAAAAAATATTCCAAGAGCACATGCATGCCCTCACCTAAATCAAAAGTGTAATCCGTACCAATTACTGTATCAAAACGAATGGATGATTGCATTTCAATATCTAACCGGCTTTCATTCCAAAAACCAAACTCTTTTTCACCCTTAAGGTGATAACCAAATTGAAACATTTCCTGATTAAAATCCGTCAAATCTTTAAGATCTGACCGAGGATGATATTGCGTAACCAAACCCACTTCTATATCTTCTATTAATGCTTCTCCGCGAATTCCAAAAATGATTGCATCATTTTTTTTTGCTGGCACCAACCAGCTCTCCAAAAAAGAAGAGGACGAAAGAAACCATGTTGAACGAAACCCATCTACTCCTCGAGTCTGAGGAAAAACACCGGTAACATTTCGGGTATCAAAAAATCCCAGAGGCCTATAAATAGCACCCGCACCAAATAATATTTTTTGTCTCCCTCCCCTGAGTTTGAATTCTCCGTTATCCAAACGTAGCCAGGCACGAAAAAAATCTATATCTGTTTCTTGACGTAGGTGTGACTGTACACTAGGCCCTTTAGCCTGTTTAGCGTCGGCTGATAGTTCATAATCGAACTCCCAATCTTCATTAGCCCAAACGTTCCCCAATACCCCAATGCGGATTTCTGCCTCACTATCGAAATCATTTAAGTCGGACGGAGTGTCAAAAACATAAGAACTTCCCAGCACGGCGCGGCCTTCGAGACTACTATCAAACCCTTCCACAAAATGTGGAAAAGAAAAATATAAAACCATCATCAAACAAAAGCGATTCAAAATCGAATTAGGAGTTACGATCAATTTAATTATCCGCAAGACGGTTTAAAATGAAAAACAAGTAAATGCCGGTTTACGAACGAAAACGGACACCTGAATTATAGATACACCAGAAAGCTTCAGATTTGACCCGAGATCAGGAATAAAGAGGAAGGTTTCGTGTCCGATTGAAGCAAGTTATTTGCAGGTTTCAAGAACGTGGCGTGCGCCCACATCATTAACTTCAATATCTATTCTGGGAAAATAAAAAATTTTGAATTCAGTCAAGAGAATCGTGCCATCGTACAATTAATTCAGCAAAAAAATTTTTATTCGACTCGGTTGACAAATGACTGTTATGCCAAAGCAAGGTGAAATCACCTCCGTATGTCAACGGTTTCTAGTTAAGTGATAACATTAAACTCATTGCTCCCCCACTATAACCAAGCCCCATATAACGATCTTCTAAAAGGAGCATTCCATCAAAACTAGAGGCCGCTGTTTTACATTTAAGGGTTTAATTTTTTTCAGCTCCACATCGTAAATTGACATATGGAGAATTTGAATATCAATCACCTAAATCGAAATTCCTGAGCTTCTGTCAAACTTTTTCGGCGTTGAGTTTCGTTACTTTTACGAGATCTTTTAGAGTATTTAAAAATTTTGAGTAAAAGAAAGGGAGTGTAACCTTTCTTTTTAATTTCATCTATAAAGCCCTGAGCATTCTCCCTACTTTTTAAATGCCCCTAGCTTCACCATCCAAGCAATATCCGTCGTTTCGGTAAAAGCGATTTCAGAAAATAAGAACCACCCCAGCAGAATTAACACAACACTCTTTTGAAGAAATTATTGATTTCGTTGGGACTGGAACGGGAGTAATGGAAACTCGAATAGTTTATGGATCTAATTAAAGCATCTTTTTTAAATAAGGAACCAACTGATCAGCACTAACGCCGGGTGACCGGGCACTGAGTATACCCTCCTTATCAATAATCAGTACGGTTGGCATATCTCTTTGCAGATAGACCTGATAAAAAGATTTAACGGGATCTATCAGGTAAGGGAAACGGACTTTCTCAGGAAATTTGGAAAGATAATTAGCAACTGCCTCTTTGGAATCACCATTTGTATTTATCCCAACAATAGCCAACTGTTTCTCATCAAGCTGATCACGCACCTTGTTAAATTCCATTGCTTGATTCATGCATGGCACACAGATGTGGAACATACCTATCAAAACCACTTTGCCTTTAAGATCAGACAGCGATACTTGCTTACCATCCAAAGTCTTCAATGAAAAATCTGGAGCTTTGTCACCGGGGCCTGGTGCACCTGCAAATGCAAGCTCAGCCATAAAACCTAATAAAAAGATCAGCAACAATATTTTTCGCATTTTTATCACGACAAACTCCAATTGAGGGAATATTTAATGATACAAATAGGTCTAACAAAAGTTAACTTTGTACCTTTTTTATTATATTTTAAATCAAGGGAAAGAAATTTAAAAGCAATTTGATTTTTGAGAAGATCTATAAAAAATAAGGATTAATACGTTATAATGAGATATTAATCTCCAGCCAAACTCACCCTTGACTTGGCCTTTGATTTATAATAAAAAAAGGAGTAAGCCTTTTATTCTAATAGGATTTTGCGCATTATGCTCGGGTTGAATTACGGCTCGAAGCTATACTTAAAAAACCTCCCTATATTATTGTTTTAAAAAAGATTAGGGCTATTTTTTGTATTGAAAACGTAAATTATATTTTTCGAATTGCTCCCCAACACTGCTAATAATTGAGGCTCTAAGAATGAAAAAAAATCTATGGCTTGCCACTTTAGTATTTTCAATGCTTTCCAGTGCGTTTAATGCGCAGGCTTATCAAGAAATGGAAGTAAAAAATGGGGGAACAATAAAAGGCAAAACTACCTTAATAGGTAAAATGCCATATCCACGAACTTACCATCTCATTCTGTTCCCAAACATTGATATGTGTGCTGAAGTCGACACCGATAATGAAATGAATCGTATTCTAGATGATTTTAAAATCTCACCCGATGGCGGATTAAAAGATGTGGTGATCACAATCGATCACGTTGAGGCGGGCAAGCCTTTTAATAAAAAACCTATTAATATCGTATCAGAAAATTGTAAGTTCTTTCCCGATGTAAACGTAATACGACAAGGCGAAAGCTTTAAAGTCGATAACGTGGATGCAGTTATGCATAACAGCCAAGTCTACCAAAAAGAAAGAGGAAAAATTCTGCTAAATATTCCCATCCCAGCAGAAGAAGTTTCTGAAGGTAAGATTAAATTTAAGAAACACTATAAAATTATGCAAATGATTTGTGGGATGCATGAATTTATGCAAACCTGGGGCTATCGGATTCAAAACCCCTATTATGCTAAAACTCCTATTGACGGTAACTTCAAAATTGATAGCATTCCACCAGGAGAATATAAAATAACGGCTTGGCATTATTTAATGAAGAAACAAACTCGGAAAATAACAATTGCAGCGGGAGAGACCATTGACCTTAATTTTGTATTCAACGCCGATAAGGTAATACGACCTTTCTACGAAACCATAAAATCAGGTAGAATCAAGAAAGACGCTGTTATTCCTGGAACAGCAAAAGGTAAAGAGCTGGGGCGGTAATTGACAATACAACCCAAATCTCAACATCACTTTGCTTGCTTTCTTCTCGTAGCCATTTTTATTTTTGTTACCCCTTACACGGTATGGGCCTTTATGGCCCCTACATCTAGAGACACACCCGAGTCCATCACCATTGGCGACAAAAAAATCTCATTAAAAAGCTTGAAGAACCCCCTCCCCTCGAGTCCAGAAACAACTCAAGAAGGCGGAGAAATTTATATCAAGAACTGTTTACTTTGTCACGGTGATCTATTGGATGGTAAAGGCATTTTTGGTGAAAGTTTTTTTCCTGCACCTGCCA
>JABGTQ010000103.1 GCA_018647025.1 Nitrospina sp.
AATAGGTGGGTTGAAGTTTGACTGCGCTTTTCAGATGAACCATAGCCTCTTTAAACTTGAGTTGCTTATTTAGGACGACGCCAAGGTTATTATATATACCAACAAAGCTAGGATATTTTTTATCAGTTACCTCAATAGCATGGTTAAAAAGTTTTTCACTGTTTTGCCAGTAGTGCAACTGAACCCAGCTTAACCGTATTAGAACAGAAAAAAATATTAAAACTAAGAAAAGTAATAGGGGCTTCTTAAAGTGAAAGTTTTTTAGGGACTCGGGAAGGCCCCATGCGATGATAATAAATATTCCAATTAACGGGATGTATGCATACCTGTCGGCCATTGCCTGTTGCCCAACCTGAACCAATCCGATAACAGGAATTAAGGTTGCAAGATACCAAAACCAACCAACAGAAAGGTAAGGCGCCTTTTTGATAAGTCGTAATATTATTATTGTTATACCCGTTAAAATAAAACCACTCACTAGGCCCTTCCAAATATAAAATTCCTCAATAGGGTAAGGGTAAAAAACTGAAAAATCGTTAGGCCATACCATTTTTTCTAAATATCTTAAATATGAAACCATTGCATTACTAATACGTGTCGCTGATGAAATACTTTCAAAAGATACAATGGCCCCTGCCGATTTTTGAGCTATTAATGTAATGATGCATGAACCAACTACCAAAAATAAAAGCGGAATTTTTTCTAAAATTAAATTTAAAAGTTTCTTTTTATTTTGAATTTTATTTTTAACATTACCCAAAAAAATTATTTTGAGGTGTGCTATTTCGAAACGTTTCAGGGGCCAATAATCAAGCAGCAGTAAAATAAAAGGCAGGGTTACCAGCATGGCTTTCGACATTAAACCTAGAGCAAAAAATAGAAAGACCAGACTATACCTAGTTAAGTTTCTTTTCTGGACATAGTAAATATAAGTCCACATCGTCAAGAACCAGAAAAAAGTGCTCAAGAGATTTTTACGTTCTGCTGCCCATGCGACAGACTCAATGTTAATAGGATGAAAAGCAAAGAAAGAGGCAACAACGCAGCTCCTCCAAATTGCTCCGGTCATTCGTGCAAAGACTAAGAAGAGAAGTAGTGAATTCGCTATATGAAATACTAGGTTGGTTAGATGATGACCTTTCGGGTTTAACCCATAAAGACGAATATCAAGCGTGTGGGATAACCAGGTAATAGGATGCCAATTGGCCGAATGTGATTTGGTAAACGCCCAGATAAAATTTTCTTTAGAAAAATCCTTTATATGTTTATTTTCCGTTATATAACGGCCATCGTCATAGTTCACAAACTCGTGGTATTGAATTTTCCAATAGAGAGCTAAGATCAATACACCCAGTAAAACACAGATTATTTTTTTCATACTTTACTCGGATTATTCTTCAGTAATAAATTTATGTTATATCAGTTGGTAGAGATGGAGGTGTAGATTTTAGGATTTTTGTCTCACAAAAAAAGGAGTATAGACAAAATTGGCTAAGGTGCTTTAGTTAGGAGTTGGGTGTCAACAGCTATTTGGTCTGCAAAAGGGCAATAGCGTATGCGGCAATCCCTTCTTCGCGCCCTTCGAATCCAAGTTGCTCGGTAGTCGTCGCTTTAATATTAATTTGAGTGCGATCGATTTTAAGGGTTTCAGAAATATTGGTAGTCATCGACTCAATATGCGGGGCAATTTTTGGTTGTTGTGCAACGATAGTTGTATCAATATTAGAGATTTTGAAACCGCGATCGGTAACAAGTTTACCGGACTTTTCTAGTAATACTAAACTAGAGACGTCTTTCCATTTAGTATCCGTATCGGGAAAATGTTTTCCAAGGTCACCCGCGCCGCAAGCACCGAGGAGTGAATCACATAACGCGTGGCATAGGACATCAGCATCAGAATGACCATCGAGTCCAAGGCCATGTGGAATATCTACGCCTCCAAGAATGAGCTTTCTCCCTTGGGTTAAGCGATGAACATCGTATCCATTTCCTATTCTATACATAGCTGAATGAAGTTTTTGGGATCAATGAGTTGTTAAGGGGATCAATTTCTTTACTTCTTGGCGAGCCCATTGGTCCGCGGACTTCACATCTTCAAGTGAGTCTATGCTATGAGGCTTATGATTATTCATCGCCATATGTATTGTTTCAGCAATATTTTTGAAGGGAATCTCTTCATTAAGAAAAGCTTGCACAGCAACTTCGTTTGCCGCATTGAGAACTGCTGGCATGCTTTGGCCGATCTCAAGAGAATCCTGGGCCATTTTGATACAAGGGAACTTTTCATAATCCGGTTCTTCAAAGGTTAGCTGCTTTATTGTTGAAAGGTTTAAGGTTGGAAATGAGCATTCTATTCGGTCAGGAAAAGTTAGGGCATATGCAATAGGAACCCGCATATCAGGTATGCCCAATTGAGCTATAACGGAAGTATCAACAAATTCGATCATAGAATGGACGATGCTTTGTGGGTGGACAATGATTTCGACAGGGGTGTTAAGTCCGAACAACCATTTTGCTTCAATATACTCTAGCCCTTTATTCATCATCGTTGCTGAATCGATCGTAATTTTTGCACCCATTGTCCAGTTGGGGTGATTGAGCGCTTCCTTGATGGTAACGGTTGCCATTTGTTCTTTGGTAAAGGTGCGGAATGGTCCACCGGAACCAGTAAGGATAATTTTTTGAATACGTTCTTTTTTTTCTCCGTTTAGCGCTTGAAGAATGGCGCTGTGTTCACTATCAATCGGGATAAGATTAATCTTATTTTTGGCCGCACGGAGTATCAGTTCTCCGGCAATCACCAGAGTTTCCTTATTGGCAAGTGCTAAATCCTTACTTGATTGAATAGCTGCTAGAGAAGGTACCAATCCGGCACTACCCACGATGGCAGAGACCACCATCGATGCATCGGGATGGGTTGCAACTTTAATGGAACCTTCTTCACCGCAAAGAATTTCCACATCCAGTCCTTGAAGTAATTCTTTAAGTTCATTGACCTTGGATAGATTGTAAACAGAAACGAGAGAGGGTTTAAATTCTTTAATCTGATCAGCAAAAAGGACAACATTATTTCCGGCCACCATACCCGCAACTGAAAAACGATCACGATTTTGTCTTACAACGTCGAGGGTATTGACACCAATAGATCCTGTGGACCCTAAAATAGAAATCGTTTTCATAAATGGACACCAAATAATATTGCTATAGCTTGAATCATATAAAGAAATCGAATTAAAGTATAAGCTTGAAATAACAATAAAAAGCAGGCCCAGCAAATAATAAACTATCAATACGGTCTAAAATTCCACCATGGCCTGGAAGAACATTCCCAGAGTTTTTAATACCTGCTTGACGCTTCAATAAAGATTCTGCAAGATCCCCAAATTGCCCAATGATACCGCAAATAAGAGCTACAAGTAAACAATGTAACATGGCTATATGATCTAAAAACCAGTATCCGCTAATGGCACCAGCTACTAAACTGCCTGCGAGGCCGGCGATAGAACCTTCAATGGTTTTATTTGGACTTATAATAGGTGCTAAAGGTTTTTTACCAAAATTTTTCCCCCAGTAGTACGCCACAATATCCCCAAACCATACAATGAAAAATAGAAAAATAATTAGGCGACCACCATATTCAATATTTCGGATGAGAAGGCAGTACCCACCAAGACCCGCAACATAAAGAACACCAAAAAGGGTAAACGAAATTTGATCTATAGCGACCTTAACGTTATCTTCTTGAAAAAACCATGTTACAAAAAGAGTGACGCTTGAAACCAGTCCCCATTCCATCATAAAACTTCCATTGAAATAAAAACTAAGGAGGAGCAAAAAACTCAAAATGATTCCAGAGGTGGAAAACCCACTAATGCCTATCTGGCCAATGATAGTAAAATATTCACTTACTCCCATCAGAATGACAGATGCGACAAGTAACAGAAATAGTATAGGTGGGCCGTAATATACAATCCCCAAAACAATAGGAACAGCAACAATACCTGTTAGAATTCGTTTCACTGGTTATTACCTAACTTTTACTTTGATCTATTTAGATAAAATTAGATTTTAAAAAAACAATCACGATTTTATAAGCTGATCTTGGGTCATGCCAAACCGTCGTTCTCGTTTTTGAAAATCAATGATAGCATGAAGCAAATCCTCTTCCTTAAATTCGGGCCACAGTACCTTAGTGAAATGCAGTTCGGTGTAAGCTATTTGGTATAACAGAAAATTACTGATTCGCATTTCACCGCTGGTTCTTATTAACAAATCTGGGTCAGGAACAGAGTTTATTTTTAGAAATTTTTCGAAAAGGGAACAATCAATTTCTTCTAAGTTCAATTCACCGAAATGGACCTTGCGTGCTATTTGCTGGACTGATTTTAAAATTTCCTGACGACCCCCATAACTTAGCGCTAGGGTGAGTGTCATTCCGTTACAATTCTTTGTGTAATCCTTTGTATTTGCAATAAGTTTCTGAATACCAAGTGGAAGTTCCTCAAGTTGACCTATCGTATGAAAACGAATATTTTCATTTTTCATTCGTTCGAGTTCTTTGTTCAGGTAATAGTCCAGAATTTTCATCAGGGTATTGATTTCAACTGCTGGGCGACTCCAATTTTCATCTGAAAAGGAGTATAACGTAAGAGCTTTAATATCAAGTTTGCGACACAAGGAAACGGTTCGATCGACTGTTTTTACTCCTTCCCAGTGACCTTGTATTCTAGGAAGGGAGTTCTTCTTTGCCCAGCGCCCATTACCATCCATGATAATGGCAATATGTTGAGGCATTTGAGTCAGATTCAGTTCTTCAAGTAGTGGCGATTTTATTGAGGAAATGTCCATCGCAATAAATAGGGTTATAAAACTTTAAGGATTGGTTTAGATTCACTTATGGGGTTAAAAAGCACGTCGATCTTCTATTTTAGGCCTTGACTTCCTGCCATCTGTTACAAAAACTGTAGATACCTATTATAGGATAATCATCAAACATTAAGGATATCTTTTTCTTTGGTTTCGGAGAGTTTTTCTGCTTCATTGATAGATGTATCTGTTATTCTTTGCAGTTTTTCTAAGCCCTTTTTTCCGTCATCTTCAGAGATCTCATGATTTTTTTCCATATTTTTGAGCTTATCGTTAAAATCACGTCTCACGTTACGGATGGCCACCTTTCCTTCTTCTGTGTACTTCTTTACAATTTTAACTAATTGCTGACGTCTTTCTCCAGTAAGCGGTGGGATATTCAACCGTATGGTTTTCCCGTCATTGTTTGGGGTCAAACCAAGGTCGGATGACAAAATTACTTTCTCAAGATCCTTAAGAATTGAAATATCATAAGGTTGGATTGTAATAGTTTGGCTGTCTGGAACACCCAGTGTTGCAACTTGATTAAGTGGAGTCGGACTCCCAAAATAATCTATCTTGATGCCCTCCAGTATGGCCCCATTGGCACTTCCCGTTCGTAGCTTGGACAGTTCCTGGCGTAAGTGATCCAAGGAATATTTCATTTTTCTTTCACAATCATTGAATAAATTTTCCATTTATGAATTTGTTCCCACTAGGGTTCCAATTTTTTCACCCATCAGAACATTTTTAATACTGCTTTTCTCTCGAATATTAAAAATAATCATGGGTAGTTTATTATCCATACACAATGATACTGAGGTTGAGTCCATGACCTGTAAACCCTTTTTTAAGATTTCCAAGTAACTCAATTGACCGAATTTTACTGCAGACTCATCTTTCATAGGATCAGCAGAATAAATTCCATCCACTTTGGTAGCTTTAAAAATAACGTCTGCTCCTATTTCCACGGCTCGTAAGGATGCGGCGGTATCTGTTGTAAAGTATGGATTACCGGTACCTGCAGCAAAAATAACTACTCGACCCTTTTCTAAGTGACGGATTGCTCTTCGCCTTATATATGTTTCTGCAACCTGAGGTATCTCTATAGCCGTTTGTACACGAGTTTGTATACCGACATCTTCCAGAGCATGTTGCAGCGCCAGAGCGTTAATGATAGTTGCAAGCATACCCATGTAATCTCCTGTGACTCTCTCCATTCCAAGGTTACTGGCAGTAGCTCCACGAAAGATATTACCCCCGCCGATAACAATAGCCATCTCAACACCTAGATTTTTCCCATCAAGAACTTCTTTAGCAAGATATTTAATGGCTTCAACATCAATACCAAATCCACCGTCTTGTTCAGCTAGGCTTTCCCCGCTTAATTTTAGAAGTACTCGTTTGTAAACAGACTTATCCATATTTTAATTACCGATTTCAAACCTACAAAAATTGCCGACCAGTATATTTTCACCTAAGGTTGCTATTTTTTGCTTAATCAAATCTTGTACTGTGTTGTCCGAATCTTTAATAAATTTTTGTTCCAGAAGACAGTTCTCTTCATAAAACTTGTCCATTTTCCCTATAACAATTTTATCAATTATTTTTTCCGGTTTACCTGAATCTCTTGCTTGAGCCGCATAGATTTCTTTTTCCTTTTCCAATACATCCTCCGTTACTTCATCACGGGATACAAACCTCGGTTTTGAGGCAGCAATATGCATACAAATATCTCTTGCTAGCTGCTGAAAGTCAGTGGTGTTGGCAACAAAATCTGTTTCGCAGAGTAGTTCTGCCATGACCCCAATCTTACTTCCGGGATGTATATAAGTGGAGACGGTACCCTCACTCGTCTCTCGGTCTGCTTTTTTATCTGCCTTAGCGAGTCCTTTTTTTCGGAGGAAAGTAACAGCCCCTTCGACCTCACCGTTACTTTCCTTGAGCGCATTTTTACATTCCATAATACCCGCGCCTGATTGCTGGCGTAAGCTTTTGACCATTTCTGCTGTGATTTCCATTCTTCCTATCCTTTATTTGCGAGTTTATACTTTTCTTCGGTATTCTTCGCGCTAAGAGACGTTTAATATATATTATATTAAGATCTATTACGAAGGCTCATTAAAAAATAAAAACTAATTTTTAAGTAATAAAAATACTTTAAAATGAGGCACCCGTGAAATACTGAAAAAACCATACAGAATCACGTAAAATTAGACTGGGATTTTTTCCCCTTTGTCTTCAGAGTTCTGATCGACTTCTGCGGTCACCTTTTCACCTTGATCATTTTCATTAGAAGGTTTAGGGGGTTCCGGTTTTTGTTCTTCAGGTTTTTCTGTCTCCTTACGGCTTGCTTGGAAAACTTCTTGCCCTTCTAATGCAATGTCTGCAACCCGTGTTGTAAATAAATTTATTGCACGCACTGCATCGTCATTACCCGGGAATGGAAAGTCAATTCCAACTGGGTCACAGTTGGTGTCAACTAAAGCAAATGTTTTAATGCCCAGAATTTTTGCTTCTGCTAGAGCGATCTTTTCTTTTTGTGTATCAATAATGAAAAGGGCGTGAGGAAGTTCACGCATCTTTTTAATCCCACCAAGAAACTTGTTTAGTTTCTCTATTTCTTTCCGTTTAGTGAGAGCTTCTTTTTTATGTAAACGCTCAAATTCACCTTCTTCTTCCATTTTTTCCAGTTTTAGTAACCGGTCAATACTCTTGCGAATAGTTGAAAAATTCGTCATAGTTCCACCTAACCAGCGTTGGTTGACAAAGTACATGCCGCACCGTTCGGCTTCTTGCTTGATAATTTCTTGGGCTTGCCTTTTGGTAGCAACGAATAAAATTTTTTTCCCGGCCTCCGTAATTTTTTTAATAAATAGCTCAGCCTCGCGGAACTTTATCAAGGTTTTTTGAAGGTCAACGATATGAATTCCATTTCGCGCACTATGAATGTACTTTTTCATCTTGGGGTTCCAATGGGTGGTCTGGTGACCAAAATGAACCCCTGCTTGCAGCAATTGTTTCATCGTAATTTCTGGCATCATTCTCCTTTACTAAATAAAAATGGTTAGTCCTCCGCAGGCTTCACTTCAAACCTAAAACCTTGCGGTCACCGTTAGGTTCGATCAGGCTGCGTGTGTGATAAAATACTATTTTCGGAAATAATTTTCCGACAAAAAGCGGATTGCCAGTTAGTGTAACATACTGTTTTTAAGGTGACAAGTTTTGACTGAGAGGATTTAGTTAATTCTTTCAGAGTCAATGCAAATCGTCATTCCAGATAGTATAAAATCTTTTGATTTTAAAAGAGGTAGCAGTTCTATTGATCGACAAAGACTAATACCGATTGATACGGCGAAGTCCATAATCTTGTCAGTTAGGAGAGATTGCTCTAGCAAAGCCTGCTAAAGCGTATAGGAGGGGTTAGTACAAGATTCGGTTTTTTTAGGGCACCATGTTGTCAAATTTTTTGGAAATCGCTGACTTTCCAGTAAAGGATGCCACAGCATATATTCAATATTCGACCACTTAAACAGTCGCCCACCCAGTCAGCATGCCTTCACAGTTAATAGCCATGTCGCATCGTATTAAAAATTATGTTGATACTTTTTCAGCCTGGCGGGCAACCAGATCGTAGTCTGTTGATCCAGTAATCAGCATGGGAAGGATTTGTCCGACTTCCACGTCGCTCTCTTCAATGATAACCTGCCCATCAATATCAGGAGCTTGGGTGGAAAGGCGTCCAGTTACTAAATACTCTTCATCGGCATCGGTTCCTTCAATTAATACGGGTAAAATTTCACCAATTCTTGCCTTATTTTTTCTCCTATTGATTTCCTGTTGTGTTTTCATCAACTCATCTCGTCGTGAAATAGCAATTTCATTAGGAACGAGATCTTGATAATTGTAAGCAGTTGTTCCTTCTTCATGGAAATAAGTAAATACACCCATATGATCAAACTCTATCTCACGGACAAATTCAAGAAGATGCTTGAAATGCTGGTCGGTCTCTCCTGGGAACCCAGTAATAAAAGTTGTGCGCAAAGCAATTTCGGGAACTTTGGTCCGGAGCTCATCGATCATACTGCGCACACCCTTCTCTGTTTCCTGGCGCTTCATCCGTTTGAGCATAAAATCATGCGTGTGTTGAAGAGGAACATCAACGTAATTACAGACTTTTTCTTCAGAGGCAATATATTCTATTAGTTCGCTATTGATAAATGTTGGATAGCAATAGAATAAACGCATCCATTCAATTCCCTTAATCTTAGAAAGAGATTTTAGAAGTTGGACTAAGCCATTTTTCATTTTAAGATCAACTCCATACATCGTTGTATCCTGAGATATCAAGTTGAACTCCTTGACTCCATGCTGCGCAAAATGTTCGGCCTCGGAGATAATCGATTGAGGTGAACGGCTTCTAAATTGCCCGCGAATTTTTGGAATGATACAGAAGGCACATTTATTGGAACACCCTTCTCCAAGTTTTAGATAGGCAGAGTAAAAAGGAGTCGTCAAGACACGGTTCATATAGGATTCAAAATATTCGGCAGGTTCGTGTACATGATTTATCGAAGTATTTTCTTTAAGGGGATCAGATTCTTTTAAAATCTGTTTTAACCGTGGATACTGGTTTACTCCCAGCATGTGATCTATTTCTGGGATTTCTTTAAGAAGCTCGTCGCTATATCGCTCAGAAAGACATCCGGTTACTACAAGCTTTTTACATTGTCCACTAGTTTTAAGAGCCGCCATTTCAAGAATGGCATCAATGGATTCTTTTTTTGAAGATTCAATGAATCCACATGTATTAACGATTATAATATCGGCTTCTTTTTGGTCGGAAGTGATTTCATATTCATCCCCTTGAAGATCTCCGAGAACCAACTCAGTATCCACTGCGTTCTTCGGACAACCTAGACTGACAATACCCAACTTTTGCATAAAAACCTTTCTGGAGAATATATACGATACAGATGAATCAAATTATATTCATTAAGGGCGTAATTGGTAAAATTTTTATTTTAAAGGCTATCCCAAACAAGCTTGAAAACCAACAGATTTTTAGAGGCTTTGAAAAGATAGGTATGATCATGGATATTTAAAAATGCAAATCAGTTCATCCAGTGCTTCAGAATCTGAGGCGCGGACCAGCTTTTCTACTTGATTGACGAACTCTTCCCGAGTACGAAACTTCAATTCAATACTAATTTCATCACTTTCAAAACTATCCTGCACATGAACTTTTGTTTTGTCATCCAATTTCAATGCGTCAAGAGATCTTGCTAAACGAACCCTCAAATCGCTAAGAATAGGATAACGTTTAAAATGAAAAATTTGACGAATCCGGTCGTAGCGGACATTGGGTGAAAGGTCATTTTGATTAAGAATGGATTGTAATTCGGGCAGTTCAAATAGATTAGAGGGGCTTATTTTATCTCGGACAGAAATTTCATCAACCCATTCCAGCAAATCGCGCCATTTATTAGCTCCAGGTCGAAGTAGAGAAAAAAAAAGTTCAGCTGCCTCTACACTTTTTGTGTTCCAATCGAAAAATACTGAAAAAACTCTAAGGGGTATATTCATATCATGAAGAAGAGTTTTAAGGCCAGGTACTAATTGACTGGTATGAAGATGGTCGTTCAATAGTTTTTTACTTTTCTCCAAGCTGAGCATTGGCATATACTTATCTATGATACGTATTTCGGGAACCTTAACTTCAGACAGTTTAAAAAGAATGAGTCCTTTTTCAATATCACTATAATGACGGTGGAGTTGGTTTTCTGATAGATTTAGCATCATTCTCGTTTCGTCATTTGGTCCAGGATCCAGAATTCTTGCCGGAATTTCCATCAATTGTAGATGTGATGATATTTTTACACGACGGTGACCGCAGATGATTCTAAAGCGATTAGCTACTTGAACTAATGTAACCGGATGAATGATGCCAAATTCTTCGACTGATTGCTTTAAAGAATCAGCTGGTTCGCCAAAAGTAAAACAAGTCAGTTGGTCATCGCAATCAATACTATTTATGGGAACAGATTTAAAAATATATTTAGAGCTATCTTTTATCATGTAGTCAAGGGTTTCATGAAACAGTTCACGACAATTTACTTGTTGCTTTTTGGGATGATTTTGAGCGGATGCGATTCCCCTCCTAAGGGGATGGTGTTGGTATCTAGTGGTAATTTTACCATGGGAAGCAATAAAGTCGATACAAACCAACATGCCCTGAAAGTTGGATTAAACAAACCATGGTACGCCGATGAGTCTCCTTCGTTAAAACTTTATCTTAAAGATTTTTATATTGATAAATACGAAGTGACCCGCCTGCAATATTATATATTTTGTCAGGCGACTGATCATAAACCTCCACGAACCTGGGGTGGAGAAAAATTTCCAGATGGGACAGAAAATTATCCAGTTTCTTATGTTAATTTTTATGATGCTGCTGCTTATGCAGCATGGGTAGAAAAAAGATTGCCCACAGAAGCTGAATGGGAAAAAACAGCTCGCGGTCCCGACCATTACATTTATCCGTGGGGTAATGAGTTTATATTTTTGGGTGGGAATGTTAGCCCGTCAGCAAAAAAGAAACAGGGTCGTGGACTTAAATCGGTTGGAAGTTTTCCGCAGGGAGTAAGTTTTTATGGGACTTATGACATGATCGGTAATGTCTGGGAGTGGGTGTGGGATTATTATCTACCCTATCCAAATAGTAAACGCATCTGGCAAGAAAAAGAAAAAAAACAATTGGTCGTTAGAGGAATGTCTTATCTTGGTGTTGGACATTTCTCTAAAGAAGAATATGAGAAGGTCATTGCTCTTAAATCAAGAGCTAGTTACCGCGAGCAACTCAATCCACTATCAAGAAAAAAAGATGTCGGGTTCCGTTGTGCTAAAGATAAGCGCACTCTTTATGAAAAAATTTTCGTTAAGAAACTTCCAAAAAAAGTTTAAAAACTTTTACAACTCACCTCACCTTAAAACGCAACTAGATTGATTTATAAATGTTGTAAATTATAAAAAACCTTCCCGAAAGAAATTAAAAAATTAAGGCATAGTCAGGGAGAGAGCTCTTTGTGCTTATATTTTTCTAAAAGAAGCAAAGCCATTTCAAGGTTCTTGCGTGCTAAAAGATGGTCAGGTCTAAGTCTTACGGTTTCTCTATAGTGACTAACGGCTTCTCTTAAATTTCCTTTTTGAGCTAGAGCAAACCCAAGATTGTAATGTGCATCGACATCGTAAGGGTTAAGCTTAATAGCCGTCTTGTAATGGAAAATAGCCTCTTTAGTCCTTCGTGTGCCGAGGAGAGCATTCCCAAGATTGTAATGTGCATCGATATCGTAAGGGTTAAGCTTAATAGCCGTCTTGTAATGGGAAATAGCCTCTTTAGTCCTTCGCGTGCCTAGGAGAGCATTCCCAAGATTGTAATGTGGATTGGCGTAGTAAGGATTTATCTTAATAGCCGTCATAAAATGAGAAATCGACTCCTCAAGCTTCCGTTTATTAAACAGAGCCATTCCCAGATTGTTATGTGCTATAGCATTGTCATCGGTTACCCTAATAGCATGTTTAAAAATTGTAATATTGTTCTTCCAGTGACCCACCTGCACCCAAGTCATTAACATTAATGTCGGGATCCATATTGCTGCTAGGATAGCTAAAACCTTACCTCTGCTACTCCACTTTGCCATAAGCTCTGGCAATCCCCAGGCAACGATAATGAAGATTCCAATAAGTGGTACATAAGCATAGCGGTCTGCCATGGCTTGACCACCCACCTGCACAATTCCAATTACAGGCACCAGAGTACCAAGATACCAAAACCACCCAACCGCAAAATAGGGTGCCTCCCTAAGCAGTCTGATTGCAATAACAGTAATGCCCACCAACGCTATTCCACAAAGCATTCCTTTCCATACAACCAAAGTATTCCCGGGGTGAGGATAAAATACCGCCAGCGCTTTTGGCCATAATGCCTTTTTCAAATACTCAAGGTATGAAACCATTGCATTGGTAAGCCGCGTGGAAAACGAAAGACTCTCCATTGACTGTATCGCGTTCACACTTTTTTGAGAGATAACAGTCACAATACTTGCACCCACTGCAAGTAAAAATAAGGGGATTTTTTCGCGAACAAGGCACAGAACCTCTGATTTTATAGCTATATTGTTTTTCGTGCTCCGGTCACTATCTTTTATTTGCCCAAATTTCAACCGCCCCAAGGGCCAATAATCAAGCAAGAAAAGGACAAAAGGCAGTGTGACCAACATAGCTTTTGACATTAGACCCAAGGCAAAAAATAAAAAAACTAAGCCGTATCTTTTGATACTCGGTTTGTTCGCATAATGAATATAAGCCCACATGGTCAGCAACCAGAATAAAGTGCTTAGAACGTCTTTGCGTGCGGCTATCCATGCAACTGATTCAACATTAATTGGATGAAGTGCAAACATGGCTGCAACAAAACCACATTGCCAGAAGGCTCCTGTCATTCGCAGGAGAACCATGAACAATATTAGAGTATTAGCTATATGAAAAAATAAATTGGTCAAGTGATGACCTTTAGGGTTCAGCCCATAAAACTGATAGTCGAATATATGTGAAAGCCATGTCATTGGATGCCAGTTGAAATAGGATGATGTGGTAAATGCCCACATAACACTTTCTTTTGTCAGTCCAGCTTTCACATTCAAGTTATCCGTTACGTACACATTGTCGTCATAGCCAAGAAACTCATGGTCTTGTACTTGCCAGTAAACAGCAAAGGTTGATAAAATCAGTAATACGCTGATTATGATTGTTACGGTTTTGTTAACCTCGGCAACTAGAGGATGAACAACTTCATTAAAAGAATTGACGTGGGCACTACGGTCGGGAGTGTTTTTCATAAATTTTCTTAGATAACGTGGGTACATATTTTTTATTCTAATTTAAAATAGTAGTTGAATGTGACCCTACTTTCCATCTATAAGGTTCAAACGCAAACTTCCTTTAACGGTGTATGATAAATTAGTAAATGGTAGCCATCGCCCATCGTAAAGCCAAAAACTTTCAAATTTTAATAGAATTTTTAGAGAATGACTAATTTTAAAAATGAACTAGGCAAGCACGTTCTTATTCTTGATGGGGCCATGGGTACTATGGTCCAGAATCTGGAATTAAGCGATGCCGCATTTGGTGGTCCGGAATTCAAGATGTTGACCGACCTGTTAGTTTTTTCCCGCCCCGATGATCTGGAGGGCATTCATCTTGAGTATCTGCAGGCAGGTGCCAATCTGATTGAGACCGATACCTTCGGTGCCTCGCCTTTACGATTAAAGGAATTTGATTTTTCTAAATTTGATCCGTCTGATTTAAAAGCCGTTCCTGAACAGCTTGATCTAAAAAACTGCTCGCTGGAAATGTTGACATTAAAGCTTAATATTGAAGGTTGTCGTATTGCTAAAAGAGCGATTGAGAAATATAGAGCTCAACCGGACTATGATGGAAGACCACTTTTTGTTGCAGGATCGATAGGTCCTTCTAACTACGTTATTTCAAGTACTGAAGCTAATTTAAATAAAGGGACTTTTCGTCAGGTTGTTGAAAATTTTTATCATCAAGTTTTAGGTTTGATTGAGGGTGGCGCAGATGTCCTTCTAATCGAAACTCAGCAAGATATTTTAGAAACTAAGGCGATTATTGAAGGGGCCAACAAAGCATTTGCCGAGAAAAAAATAAAACTTCCAATGATCGTTCAGGCAACAGTTGACGTATTTTCAAAGATGCAGATATTCAATACGGATATCCATGCTGCCTACACCGCTGTATCAAAAATGGGTATTGATGTTTTTGGTATCAATTGTAATGTCGGCCCAGTAGAGATGGTGGCGACTGTCGAAAAATTAAGTGGTTTTTGTAAACATCCTATTTCAGTGGTACCTAATGCAGGTCAACCGATCTCAGAGGACGGTCAAACCTGTTATAAGCTTTCGCCTGAAGATATGGCGAATACCATGGAGCCTTTTGTTCGTGAGCATGGCGTTTCTATTGTAGGCGGTTGTTGTGGTACCACACCTGCTCACATCAAGGCATTGAGAGAAAAACTAAATGGGGCTGTCCCAGCACCAAGGCAGCCTGATAGAAAAATTTATGTTTCTGGTCCACAGGAAGCAGTTCCTATCGATGCGTCAGAGGGGTTGTTGCGTATCGGTGAGCGTCTCAACGTTCGTGGTAGCCAACTTGTCCGGGATGCAGTGGAAACAGAGGGTGAGGAAATTTGCATGGAGGTTTTGGAGGAGGTGGTTAACGAGCAGGTTAAGGACTTGGGTATTGAAATCATAGATATATGCATGGACAGTAATATTGTAGAGACAGAAGAGGTGTTACCTGCAATTATCCATGGTCTTACCAGTGATTTTAAAGGGGTCATGTGCATTGATTCTTTTTCTGTGGAGGCATTAGAAAAATCGATAGAGACTTATCCTGGTCGACCCATTATCAACTCCATAAGCTTAGAAGAGTATAAGGATGGGGTAAGTAAACTCGATGCCGTACTTTCATCTACCAGTAGTCATGGCCCAATTTATATAGCACTGGTCAATGGTCCGGAGGGTCCGGCACAAACCGCTGACGAAAAATATAATCTAGCAGCGGAGATTGTCAAACAGGCGAATGAAAAATATGGAGTGGGAGCCGATCAAATTTTGATCGATGTAAACGCATACCCTATAGGAAGTGAGTCGGTTGAGGGGCTTAACTTTTGTAT
>JABGTQ010000104.1 GCA_018647025.1 Nitrospina sp.
AATCTTTCTTCCAGAACTAACGAATTTTGTGACTTTTAGAGGATGGAAAACAAAAGCTCTAAGATCTAAGAAAATTAAAGTGATTCTTTAAAAAGTAATGTCCGAAAGGTTTAGTGTGTTTTTTAAGGGCAGGTTTTCATTTTCCCCGGCCTATGACCCTAAAGGCAAGGCAGTATAAAATATAAATTTAACGGACTAAATTGGGGCAGTTAATCTAAATGAAGCAAAAGTAATTCGCAATCAGATAATCTGGTAGAGGAGTTCTCAAAATCCAGAAAAAAAGTAGGAATTGTATACTTGTAATATGTACAAATTGTGATTGAAGAATTATAAAATTGTTAACTATACTTTTTAAAATTGAGGAAAAGTTCACGAGACGGCATGAATTAGAATGTAGCATCGTAGATATTATTTTTTAGTTATTTCTAAATTTTCGCGAATGCCACATGACTAAGAAGTGAGTATCGTTGTTGTTTCTCCAATCTTTACTTTCTAAGATGAGACCTGTTAAAATATTTTAAAAATATTACCCTAAGGAATTATGATGGGAGTTTTCTAAATTTATGAATGAAAAGACGTTTATCTTGGTATTATTTGCCATTTTGGGAATAGGGTTTGCAGGTGTCCTCTTTGTTGTATTTCCGTGGATTTTTAGTGTTGGTTTTGAAAATTGGAAACAGACGTTGATGGATGATGGCTTAATCATCGTTTGCTTGATTATGTTTGTGTACGGGTTTTATATGAATACAAAGATGCATTGAGTCAATATTTGTCAGAATAAACTTCACCTAGCTTTAATTGAAAACTTCTCGGGACACCTTACTTTCTGATACAGCAGCCAAAGTAACATGAGTGTTAAGCTTATACCACAGGCTCCAAGGGCCCACTCTCCAATATAAAAAGTAACTGCAAGATTAAAGAACAGAACTCCAAAATAAAGTGCTGGACCGAGTAAAGCCTGTGCAGGGATTTCTTGTTCTTTGTAAGAGATTATTTGGTCGAGGTTTCTGTCAACCCGTGTGAAACCATAAAGAATACATGAGCCTACAAGTAACCACCCAAAAAAATTGGTGAGGGGAATATTGAAATACTCTCCTTGCTCCTTATAGGTGTAAATTTTCCCCAGAAACCACCGGTCCCCCTGAAATGCGATCGGATCAATGATGACATCCATTAACATAAAAAATATTGCGCCCGTAAATACAACTCTCAGAGAACTTCTAACGAGACTATTTTCTATCAACCGTATATCCCACTGATTTATTTTTAAAGGGGACCACAAAAAGAGTGCCATCGTATAGGACACGTAAGCAAGGAAAGAATAGGATAATGAATCCATGAAGGGGACGTTCGATATCCACAGTTCCTGGCCCCTGGTTGTATCTATGTATTCATAGAACCCATAGGGAAACCCGATTCGAGTTGATGAATATTCTGATATAAAAGCAATGGTATAAGCCAGTAGGGTAAAAATGATAGAACGTACCAGTCCCATATTGAGTATGGCAATGGTTAAATAAACGGCAAGAAATACAAAGACGTAAGGACGAAGGAAAATAGTCCCCAAGAGTAATGATGACCATTCCATAAAGTTATCTCAGCGTGTTGTTAGGTAGTTATTTTCTTTAAACCAGTCCACGGACTTCCTCAATGCATTTTCGACGGGGTTCTGTGCTAGTCCAAGTTTATTGACAGCTTTGGAAGAATCAAAATACATGAAATACTTAGCCATTTTAACTCCTGCCAAGGGGATAGATGGCGGTTTTCCGGTTAAATGATTTGCGACCATTTCACAAGCCCAGCCAGCACTCAATGCCACCCAGAATGGCATTTTTATACGAGGTGCTTTGAGACCTGTAATCTTTTCTAGGGTGATTAGTATTTCAAGTAAAGTCATATTTTGATTTCCAAGGATGTAACGATCGCCTGGAATTCCTTTAAGTTCTGCAAGGATATGGCCCCTGGCACAATCCTTTACATCAATGAGGTTCAGACCGGTATCGATATAGGCGGGCATATCACGGTTCATAAAATCCAAAATAATTTTCCCTGTGGGTGTGGGCTTGATATCCCTTGGGCCTACCGGAGTGCTTGGATTAACAATGACTACCGGAAGGCCACCACGAGCAAACTCTAAGGCCACCTGCTCAGCCTGATATTTCGATTTTTTGTAATCGTTAGATAAAGTATTTTTGTTGAAAAAAGTATTTTCGGTTGCTGGGGTCCTATCTTCATTAAGACCAATGCAGCCTACAGTGCTTGTGTAAACAATTTTTTTAAGATCCTTCTCCTTAGCTGCCCGAAGAATATTACGAGTACCCTTCACATTAATTTCATGGCTAAGTTGTTTGTTACGGTCCCATAAACTGTAGTACGCAGCTACATGATACAAAATATCACAGCCATTTAAGGCAGACCGAATAGATTCAATATCTCGAAGGTCTCCATAAGCAATCTCTACATCTAACCCAGTAATATTTTTCTTACTGGTACCCTTGCGAATCAGGGCTTTAACTTCACGACCATCGTTAATAAGTTCCCGTAATACAGAGGAACCAAGAAACCCAGTGGAGCCGGTAACAAGAGTTTTCATTTAATAAAATGCGAATAGAGTTGAAAAAAAGAATGTAATTATAAAAATACTACAAGGCATAACAATAATTGTAAATTAGGTAAACTAATTTAATAAATCATTGGCGTATATCGAAGTTAAATAAATATTTCAATTTTGGATTTTTTTCTAATATCAGATAAATACTTTTTGAGTTGAATTTCGGTTTCAAGTTTTAAGAGGTGGTTTAGTATTTCCGCTTTAACTTCTACTAATGGGAGAATCTGGCTTTCTTTTTTATTGGTTAATTGAATGATATGAAACCCAAGAGAGCTTGTAATGACATTGCTGAACTCCCCTAATTTCAGCTTTACCATGGAACTTGAAATTTCAGGCAAGGTCTGATTTTTCGTTATAAACCCAAGGTCGCCTCCCGTTCCAGCAGTCTTAGGATCTTCCGAAAAATCTTTTGCGACACTTGCAAATGGCTTTCCGCTTTTTAAG
>JABGTQ010000105.1 GCA_018647025.1 Nitrospina sp.
AATTCAGAATAAATAAGATTAGAAACGGCACTGGGTTTTTCATGAAAAATTTCAATTTGCGGCGAACTAGGGTTGACTGAGCCAAGGCAATCTGAAAATCCAGAAGAATCGTTGTCAGTAAAACTCATCTCAGAAGACAGCGTAACTGAAGATTGACCTTTAGGGTAACTGGACAAATGACTATTGCTGAAACCTGTTTGTTTAGACTGTGGTGAAAGGTAAAATTTAGTTTCGAGTTGATTCATGTTTTTCAATGGTACTTTTTTGCTACTACTTAATGCACCTTTTACAGCCTCACTCACAAAACGGTGGACCTCCTGTTGAAAAGCAAAACGAACCTCTGCTTTAGCAGGATGAACATTCACATCAAATAGCGTTGGATCCATTGATAAAAAAAGATAAATAGCGGGATGCTGCCCTTTAGGTAGAAGGTGGCTATAGCCTTGCTGAGTAGAGTGAAGAATCACTTTATCTCTTACAAATCTGCGGTTCACATAACAATACTGTGCTGACCGTGACGAACGTGTGTAAACTGGACTAGAAATAAACCCTTCAAGATGATAATCTCCATACTCGGTTTCTACCTGAACAAGCTCCTTAGCGAGCTCACCCCCAAATAGTTCCGCGATTCTGTATAGAGCCTGATCTGTTGGCAAAACATCGATCACTTTTCGCCCGTTATGCAAGAGTGTAAAATGTATTTGAGGGTGTGCTAATGCATGTTGCGTCACAACTTGTGTAATATGAGATGATTCCGTACCATCTCCTTTTAAAAATTTTTTTCGAGCAGGTGTATTGTAAAATAATTGGGACACTTCTATAGTAGTCCCATGAGGACAAGATGTTTCTTTAGTTTGACCAGAAACACCACCATCAATCGAAACAATCACCCCGCCTAGGTGATCGTCTGCTGAGGTAGTCATACGCACCTTTGAAACCGAAGCAATACTTGGAAGTGCCTCCCCTCTAAAACCCAAAGAAACTATTTTCTCAAGATCAGAAGAACTACTAATCTTACTTGTCGCATGACGTAAAAAAGAAAGCTCCGCATCGCCTAATGACATCCCGCAACCATTGTCTGTAACACGGATCAGTTTTTTTCCGCCCTGTTCTATTTCAATTAAAATACGTGTAGACTCTGCATCAATCGAGTTTTCTACAAGCTCCTTGACTACAGACATTGGTCTTTCAACAACCTCACCTGCGGCGATTTGATTAGCTAAATCATCAGAAAGGATTCTCACGTGTGACTTAATATTTTCTGGCGAGATACTCGGCATATTATAATTTAAAAATTTAAGTAAAAGGTAACGGTAAAGTATTTAAAACAATTTTTTCTAGATTACAAGAGTTTATGAGATAACATAGATAAAATTTAAGTCGAGAAAAACTAGAGCAGAAATTAGTTCAAATTATTAGATAAGCATGACTATATAAAAAATACCCTATATGAACCAATTTTTTGCACGCAACATGGAGCTATTAAAAAAACATAGCCCATCAAGCAAAAACTTAACTGAAACAATACCCACATCGATTAAGGTACAAATAACACCCTCTGGCGAAAACACTGTCCGCTTGAATAATATACTCATACACAGTATGTACGATCCTGTAAAAGAAGGGCGATCCTTTTCTAAAAAAGTAACAAACGGAAGCCAAGTATGCCTATATGGGTTTGGCCTTGGATACCACATAGAGTCTCTTTTAGAAAAAATTGGACCTGATGGATTTATCCTAGCTATAGAATTAAACGCTGATCTTTTAAATGCTGCAATGATTTTGAGAAATCAGTCAAAATTATTGCTCGATAAAAGAATTCATATTGTCTATGGATTGAATGAAGCAATCGTAGCAACCGAGATCACACAATATATGGAGAAAATGCAAAGCACAAACACAAAAAACTTTCAAGTAATTTTCCACTCACCTTCATTTAAATGCATTCCCTCATCATTCCCCAAGTTGACAAATTCGTTAGAAGTCTTATTGATGGAACGTAGGTTTCCTGCTGTCCTAGGTGATATAGAAAAAGAAAATTATATTTTAAATAAAGAAATTGTGAGTCAAAGTTCTGGAATAAATTGCAACCACTCTAAACACAAGGGTAAACCTGTATTACTAGTCAGCGCAGGCCCCTCTCTAGACGATATTATTCCGTATCTCAAAATGGTCAACAAAAAATTTATTTTAGCTTGCGTCGACACAGCATTTCCTATTTTATCACGCGAAGGTATTGACACTGACTATGTATTTTCTTTAGATCCTCAAGAAGATAGTTTTCAATATTTTCAAGATCATTTAGACAGTTCAACAACACTCATATTTACTCCATCTGCAAACACTAAAGTTGTTCACTCATATAAAGGTAAAAAATTTGTTGTCTATAAAAAAACAAGTTCTCAATTCACAGAAGAAAAATCGGTTATAAATACTAAGGGAAGCACTCAGTCAGGTGGTTCTGTTTCATGTCTCGCGCTAGACGTATTAATTCAATTTGGATGTGATCCGATATTTTTAACAGGTCAAGACCTGTCATTTCCCTCCAGTAGAACTTATTCCAGCTTTTCAAATAATAATAAGCAGATGCTTGATAAATTAGATAGTGCGTACAGTCTCAAAGGAAGTCACAAATCAGACAGCATAAGACAGAAAACGGTAAACGTTAAAAATATTGTTGGTGACAACGTTGTTACAAACCAAGCAATGTATAGTTATATACGTGGAATAGAAGAAATAGCTGCAGTAAACCCAAAAATAAAAATATACAATTTATGTTCGCATGGAGCAAAAATCAACAAAGTAATACCCCTTGGCTCGGTAAATGAGTTAATTAAATTTTTAGCTTAGGATTTTTTATTTTATCTTTACGCCATAAAAAACTATATCTAATAAGTATTATTTGTTGATCATATTAATGATGCACATTCCAAAAAAATACCTCAAATTAATGCCTCTCTTACTTTTTGTTGGATTAATTATATTTTTGATAGATGACCCAATTCGATTCAACTTAAAGCAATCAGAAAAACCAAACCCTAAAAATGATGGGATCAGTAAAGGGCTCATTCATACTCATAGTGATGCTAAAATAGATCACAATAGCCCAGAGGCTCAAAAAAGAATGGGTATTTATCATTATAATGAAGGAAACAAATTCTTAAAAAGAAATAATACGGAAGAAGCCATTAAAAACTATAAAATGGCACTACATCACAATAACCATTTTGAAGAAGCTTATCTTAATTTAAGCACTGCATACCTAAACAAAGAAAAATTCAAACTTTCACTAAAAACTTTAAAAACTCTAGAGTCGATAAACCCTAAGCACCCTCTTCTGCACTATAATTTTTCATGCTATTACTCTCTTTTAGGCAACATCCAAAAGGGCATCGAATCCTTAAAGAAAGCAATTGAAAATGGATTTAAAAACCATCAAATCCTTAAAACGGACCCTCACATGCAAAACCTCCGTCAGAGCCCAGAATTTAAAGAATTTCAAACTTTACTTATAAAGTTAGATTAGCTATCACTGATTAGCTTTATAATAAAAAGGGAATTCTTTTCAGTTTATTTGTTGAGGTTTGAATCAATAGGAAAATCGATCAGTTGACCATTTCCTCCAATTGCAAAGGCTGTTTTCCCTGACAAAGCTAAGTAAAGTTGGTCGCCAATCGCTTGTTTTCTCCAACCAGAAAAAAGTGGATGATTTTTAATACTTGAATTTTGGTCAAAGCACTTAACAAAATCATTGACCTTTTTTCTGTCAGCCAAAACACTAGGTTCGATGTTTAGTTTATCTGCTTTGATTTGGACAAGAGCAGAAAGAATTTCCTCTATGCCGGGAGGTGCCTTATATATTTCCAATTCAGGTAATTTTATGATCTGATCAAGAGGAACCTTCAACCCTCTTTGAATAGCAGCTAAAATATTTTTATTACTACGCGTTATCTCATTTTTGTGAAGACCTCGAATACAATTCAACCCTTCAATATCTATTGGTGCTTTTCTTGATAATTCAAGAAGTGATTCGTCTCTAACAATAGTCTTAGCCAAACAGTCTCTATCTTGAGCTTCTTTTTCACGCCATTGAGCAAGTTCACATATAATTGCAAAGTTTTTTGGAGCTAGGGTTCTTATATTTTTGATCCGCATATATAGTTTTTCAAGATTAGGAGATTGAAAGGTGTTCGGGTCTTCTAACTTTATAAACTCTCCTTGGAGCCACTCATCTCGGTTAAGTTTTTTAAGAACTTTTTTCAAGTCTTCGTAAACTGGAAATAACAAACGTACATCATCTAAAGCGTATTCAATTTGTCGTTCGCTTAATGGCCGCCTGCACCAGTCAGTATAGGTTTCGGATTTATCAATTTTTTTCCCAAGAACTTTATTAACAATTTTTGCAAAAGAAATTTGAGCGCCCCACCCCACAACAGCAGCTGCTATCTGGGTATCAAATATCGGTTGAATCATCTCACCACAAAGGCGATACAATATTTCAAGGTCTTGCCTAGCTGCATGAAACACCTTAACTGTATTATGGTTACGAATCAGATCCAGAAGTGGATCTAGATTAGATATATAAATTGGGTCTATTGCAGCAAAGTGTGTGCCATCAGAAACTTGAATGAGACCTAGTTTGTGATAATACGTTCTTTCTCTAACAAACTCTGTATCAATTGCTAAAATAGGACTAGACCTCAACTGCTCACAAAAATTGGCTAAATCTTTCTCGGTGGTTAAATACATCAAATAGTCCCAATTATTTTTAAAAAAGGTGGGTATATGGCTAGATATAATAGAGTTAATATCATGAGATCAACTATGATACAAATAGATTGAAACAATTAGACCAATCACGCAGGTCGTATTATCATCACTTTTCAGATGTTATTGAGGCTCTGAAAAAAACTATAAAGACTCATCCAAACTTATTTTTTCAATCGGTATTTTCCCTTTTGAATTCCAATCATCAGACTTTGCAGAATTATCCTCATAGTACGATGGCAGATTGTCATTATTACTCCAAAACTGAATACTTAATTTTTTAGAAGACACTACCTTTTTAAGGTGGCCTCGAGAATCAAATACCTTTACTTTATGAAACATAGGTTTTACCTCATAAATGGATGCAATAGTTATCTAATGTAAAAACTACCCTCAGTAAATTTAAAGTCCATAAAATCAAATAGATAGTAAAAAAATAAAAGATAGGATTAAATAATTACAATGTCAAGATTTTAATTATGTTTTTAATGTGCAAACAATATAACTATTAATAACTCTTACATAAAATACAGATTAATTTTCTTTGACTTTACTTCTAGCTTTATCTAAAATTTAAAAGTGGACACAATATTTTATATTTTTATATTAAATAATCACGATACTATCATTACGTTTTTTGTTACCCCATGATGTTAATGGGAATTGATTCATCCATCCGCCAAGCCAGTGTCGCTCTATTGAGTGACGGTAAGGTTCTAGCTCAAGCTGAAGTCGTTAAAAATGCTACTGCTTCTAATCAACTTCTTTTTTTAATCGATAAAGTTCTAACCTCTTCCGGTGTTAATTTACAGGATCTTGACGGGTTTTGTTTAACAACTGGACCAGGGTCTTTTACCGGCCTTCGAGTGGG